>DOUV01000237.1 GCA_003520455.1 Chloroflexota bacterium
TTCCGCAACATCACCTTGACGATCCTTCACCTGCCGCACCAGATCCTCTATCATCTGACGTCGCTCTCGACTCTCCAACAACTCATCCTGACCTTGCTCGGCCTCGATTCATCTGTCTATTCTCGCCTCTCTCGCGTTTCTCTTATTCCGCCCTGATTTTGAGCGAACCGTGAGTTATGAACAAAAGTAGATCAATTTTGGTCTTGCTCCTGTTCCTGTGCTTTATTCTAATCCTGGGAGCATGCGGACAGGCCGCCACACCGGAAGTGCGCGTCGAGAAGCAAGTCGTCAAAGAAACGGTCGTCGTCACGGAGAAGGAGACCGTGAAGGAAACGGTCGTCGTGAAGGAAGAGGTGGTAAGAGAAGTCACCCCGACCCCGACAAAGCCGGAGGTCGCGCGCATTGAGCGACTCGACGTCGGCCAGCTCGGCAACCCGGTCGATATAACCTGCTGGGGCTGGACATCTGTGGACGAGCTTGACATCGCCCAGCACTTCGCGGAGCCACTCTTCCGGTTTAACCGGGACGGAAACGTCGAGGGTATCGTGGCTGAAAGTTGGGAGATGAAAGATCCTACCGAGTGGATCCTTCATATCCGCAAGGGCATGCAGTTCCACGACCCTGAGTTCGGCGAGCTGACGGCGGAAGACGTCGTAGCCAGCCTGAAGGCGTGCTTCGACCCAGAAAAACTCGCCGTCAAGAAGCAGCCTGGGGTCGTCGCGCAGATGGAGCTAGAGATCGTGGACGACTACACCGTCCGTGTGAAGCTTCCCGAGCCTGGGACGGCCGGTCTTCCGAATAACTGGACCTATACGATGATCACCGCCAAGGGGTACCTGGAGCAGGTGGGTGAGGATTGGGGCCGGCGCCCCATGGGTACCGGGCCTTATAGGTTCGTGGAATGGGTGCCTAACGTTCGTATTGTCGGAGAGCGCTTTGAGAACTACTGGGGCAAGGATCCGGGCGTCGAGCGCATCACGTGGCGCGTGATTCCCGATGCTTTCACCCGCAAGAGCGAATTCCTCGCCGGTGGCCTTGACATCCTTCCCTTTATGGTAGCGGACTGGGTACCCGAGGTAGAGGCCAATCCGAATACCCGGGTGGAGCCTATCCTCAGTGCGCGGTATATCATGGTCATCCTGCCCGCAAAGGAGCCACCTTTCAACGACAAGCGCGTACGCCAGGCCCTCAACTACGCGGTGAACAAGCAAGAGATCGTAGACACGCTCTTCGCCGGTATTGGCGCAGTGCCTCCGACAGGCGTTGTCAATCCGGTCATTCCTGAGGGCGATCCCGAACGGGAGATCTATCCCTACGATCCAGATAAGGCCAAGGAGTTGCTGGACGAGGCTCGAGCCGACGGTGTCCAGATCGGCACGATAACGCTTTACGCCCCCAACGATCGTTACGTCCTCGACAAGGAGATGGGCGAGGCGATAGCAGGCTACTGGCGCGCCATTGGCCTGGACGTCGAGTATATACCCCAAAGCCGCACGGTTCTCTTCCCGAAGAGTCAGGGCCTTGAGATGAAGGACCCACACATGATTGGCTTTGGCAATACCCAAATGCGAGCCGATTATCCCTTCAATTTGTGGCTCCAAACGCGGGAAGACCCGCCCAGCCGTGGCTCGGCGTATGCCGCTGGACCTCCTGAGTGGGACGAGATGATCAGCGAGCTTGCCTCGTTGCCCAGCGGTGCTCCCGAGACCATCGAGTTGGCCCGCAAACTTGACGAACTGTGGATCGACTACGCTCCGTGGGTCTGGGTGATCAACTATGTGGATCTCTATGGGGTGAGCAACGACGTGGATTGGAAACCGTACCCACACGAAGCGCGCTTTTTCACGGACGTTAGGCCACGGTAGTAAGCGCACCTTCGAGGGTTAATTTTCAACACCTTACAAGGAAACTTCTCAGAAAGCAGGGGCAGAGGGGATCTTGCGCGCGGCGGAGTCGCGCGCAAGATCCTCTTACCCTCGGATTATTGAGAATGTACCTTACGACGATTTCATCGCTCGCGGGGCGTCATGGCGACCGATATGTAAGCACAGTCTAGCCCACCGGCAAGGCACTCTCATATGTTCCGTTTCATCATTCAACGCGCGCTTCAGGCGGTTGTTACCGTCATAGCAGCCAGTATTGTGGTATTTTTATTTGTCCATGCGTCCGGGGATCCGGCTGCCCTCCTTGTTCCCGAGGAAGCCAGCGTCAAAGACATCGCTCGGGTTCGGACTGAGCTGGGACTGGATCGCCCATTGTACGTTCAGTATTTTCTCTTCATGCGGGATTTCTGGCGTGGTGAGAACATAAAGTCCTTCCGCTATTACGAGCCGCTTCTGCCCCTCATTCTGAGTTCACTGCGATGGACCATGGTCCTGGCCGGGAGCGCCCTTTTGATTTCGTTAATACTGGCAGTTCCACTGGGCACTATCGCCGCTCTGACACAAGACTCAGCTATCGATGTTGCCATCCGCGTGATCGCGGTCTTTGGTCAGTCTATGCCCAGCTTCTGGGTCGCTATGCTCCTTATGTTGTTTATTGCTGTGAAGCTCCAACTCCTTCCGGTCTCTGGCCTTGGGGTGAAGAACGCGATTCTTCCTATCACAACCCTCGCCTTTTTTCAGGTAGCTGTGCTGATGCGCCTTCTCCGTTCCGAGATGCTGGAAGTCCTCCACCAGGACTACGTCCGCACAGCACGAGCCAAAGGACTGCGGGAGCGCACCGTGCTGTCACGCCACGTCTTCAAGAATGCAGCCCTTCCGGTCCTCACGATGGCCGGGCTTCAGTTCAGCAACCTCGTGCTCGGAGCTGTGGTCGTGGAGCCCATCTTTGCCTGGCCGGGACTCGGTTACCTCATGGTCAACTCTGTCTTCGCCCGTGATTATCCGGTAGTAGTGGGAGGGACGATCGTTGCCGCCGTCGTTGTCACGACTGCAAATCTGGCTGTGGATGTCCTGTATGGAGCGTTGGACCCGCGTATCCGTGTCGGTTGAGACGAGGAAATGTATGGCCACTTGGGAGAAAGAATCAGCACAGGTAGGGGCACAACCGAGGTGGCTGCCGCGCTTGAGGCTACGAATTCCACGCCGGGGATTGATGAGCACTATCACCCTGGTGTTTTCGATAACGATTGTCCTGTTGTTCACCTTCTTCGCCATCTGGCCCCAGTCTGTGGCGCCCTACGACCCAACCGTGAACAATCTGAGCCTTCGTCATAAGCCGCCTGGCTTTGTGGATACTCAGGGTAGGCTACACATTTTGGGAACCGACCATCTCGGTCGCGATGTGTGGAGTCGCGTCGTCTGGGGTGCCCGGGCGTCCATGACGGTCGCATATATGGGCCTGCTCCTCGGCGGCGCCGTCGGACTGTCCCTTGGGCTGTTGGCGGGCTATCGCGGTGGCTGGCTCGACGCCGTCGCGATGCGGGTAGTGGATGCCTATTTGAGTCTTCCATACATCCTCATCGCCATCGTGTGGGCCACGCTGATCGGTACAGATGTACGCAACTTGATCATCATTGTGGCGGTACGCGGCTGGGTTGAATTTGCCCGGGTCGCCCGCGGCCAGGCACTCTCGATCCGAGAAAGAGATTATATCACCGCGGTCCGGGCAATCGGTGCTAATGATTTGAGAATAGTATTCCACCATGTCCTGCCGAACACCCTCGCGCCGGTCCTCGTGGTCGCGGGTTTCCAATTGGGGCGGCTTGTCTTGTTAGAGGGCACCCTCTCCTTCCTGACCATCGGTATACGCCCGCCGACACCTGCTTGGGGTAGTATGCTCAACGATGCCCGGAACTACATGAACCAGGCCTGGTGGACAGTCCTGTTTCCAGGTCTAGCCATCTCACTTATCGTCATGGCGGCGAATTTCATGGGGGATAGTTTGCGAGACTACCTGGATCCCACCTTACGTCGTCAGGTCTAGTTGGCAATCCGGCCGAAGGAGAAATCAAAAAATGAAAATCGCCAGGGTTGAGGCCATCACAATTCATATCCCGCTTTCAAAACCGGTCTGGGTAGGAAAGCGGGAACTGAGCTATCGTGATCACACGTTGGTCAAAATCTATACAGATGAAGGCATCGTCGGTTGGGGTGACACGTACGGATACGGAGCGGCGAAAGTTATCTCTCAGATCGTGAGAGAGATTCTGCAACCCTTCTTGCAAGATCAGGATCCCCTTGACAATGAGCGACTCTGGGAGTCGATGTTTTATGGAACGCAAACCTTCGGCCGCAAGGGTGCCGTGGTTCGAGCGATAAGTGCGGTTGATATCGCGTTATGGGATATCAAGGGCAAATGTGCCGGTCTGCCCATCTATAAACTTCTCGGAGCGTATCGCGAAAAGGTGCCCGTTTACATCAGCGGGGGGTATTACAGGCGTGGTGAGGGTCTCAAAGAGCTGCAGGCAGAGATGGAGATGTGGGCGGCCCGCGGATTTAAAGGCGTCAAGATGCGCGTGGGGATGCTCTCCATCAAGGATGATATGGAGAGGGTCCGGATCGCTCGTAAGGCTCTCGGCGATGATGCGCACCTGATGCTCGACGCCGAGTATTTGTGGGAGGATGCCAATACAGCCATACGGGCAATACAGCACTTTGAGGAGTTCAATCCCTATTGGATCGAGGGTCCCGCGCCCTTGAATAAGCTCCGGACCCACGCTCAAATTCGCGCTGCCGTGAGCACGCCTATCGCCACCGGCGGTCAGGAATATACACGCTGGGGCTTCTTCGAGTGGATCAGAGAGGAGGCCATCGACATTATTCAGGCTGATGCCATCGTGGTCGGAGGAATCACCGAATGGGTGAAAGTAGCTCACATCGCCGACGTCTTTGACCTGAAGATCTCGCCTCACGCCAACTGGAACATCCACTCCCATCTCGTCGCGGCGACCCCTAATGCCCTCTTCGTCGAATACTTCGATCCGTCCAGCGAAATCAAGGTTCTTGATAAGGTGGTAAAGAATCCGGTCGTACCCGTCGATGGGTATGTCTCCCCGCCCACCAAACCGGGTTACGGCATCGCCTACGACGAAGAAAAGATCAAGCAATACCGGGTCGATTCGTAGGGAGGCGTGTGGATCCTTCCTCATCTCTGCCTGCATACCCACTCGTCACGTATGACCGCTTGGGTGGCACCGGGCTGCGCCACCCATCTGGTGAGCGTGGCCAGACCCCGAATCGGTGAACCTTCGTTTCGTAGTGGTCCAACTGGAAGGGGAGAATCCGGATGAGTGCAACACGTGTACTCGCCCAATATGCGGCCGATACAACGTACGATGACCTTCCTGAGAAGGTCGTCGTCCAGGCCAAAGAGGTGATACGTGATTCCCTGGGTTGCCTCATCGGTGGTGCGGCACTCCCTGCTGGTCGGCGGATACGTGATTCGATCACGCCGATGGCGGCTGATGGCCGCGCAACGGTGGCCGGAGAAGAGCGGCGGGTGGTACCCGCCTGGGCGAGTTATATCAATGCTCAGCTAACCAATCTGTTGGATTTCGATGACACGCTCGAAACAAACGCCCTGGGACATCCGGGTGCCACAATTATCCCCCCGGCCCTGGCTTTGGCCGAGCAGAGAGGTTCGTCTGGAAAGGCGTTCTTAACCGCCGTCGTTGTCGGCTACGACGTGTATTCCCGCATCGCCACGGCCGCGAAGCCGACCCTCGAGCGCAGCAAGCAGGTGCGCGGCTTAGCCACCTGGCAGATTTTTGGCGCCGTCGCCGCGGCTGTCCACGTCCTTGGTCTGGATCCGGAGGCCGCGGCCCGAGCGTTTGGCCTGGCGGCCTTGCATGCTCCCGTGCCGTTCGTTGGCAAGATTTACGAGGAGCGGCCCATGTGGGCGCTCAAGAATAACTTCGGTTGGTCGGCGATGGGGGGTGTTCTCGGTGCCCTCTTTGCGGCTGAGGGGCTTGACGCCAACCACGATATCCTGGAGGGTGAAACCGGGTTCTGGGTAATGGCCGGCTCAGACCGCTATGATTCCTCCCTTCTCACCGCGGGACTGGGGAGTACCTACAGCATCCTGAACACTTCCTTCAAACCATATCCCACTTGCCGCTATACCCATAGTGCTCTCGATGCCGTGAATAGCCTCATCCAATCACGCGATCTCCGCGCCAGTGAGGTTCGCAGCGTGCGGATCCGTTCTTCCTCCAAGATTCAATCCTTCGCCGATTATCGCCCCCAAAGCTTCATCGACGCCGAGTTTAGTCTTCCCTACCTGGTCGCCATGCTCTTGCTCAGAGAGCCACCAGGCTATCGCTGGGTGACGGCAGAGAGGTGGCGAGATCCGGTAGTCCTGGCGCTGGCAGATCGAGTACACCTGGACGTCGACCCTGAGGTCGAAATCGATCTGGCGCAAGGATTCCTGCGTGTGAGAGTTGCTGTGGAATTGGAGAATAACCGGGTTGAGGAGGCAGAGGCAACCCACGCACGCGGCCATCCTCACAAGCCCCTGTCGGTCGCTGAGCTCCGGCTAAAGTTCTTGGACCTGGCCCAACCGGTGATCGGATCGACGGCCGCGCGGCAGTTCAGCTCGTTGATCGATGGGTTGGAAGACGTTCAGGATATCGCCGAGCTGACAGCCGACTTGGCCAACGTGGCGCTCACGAACGGATCGAGGGAGGATACTGGCTGACACCACTTGCGGCCGCCGTACGCCACCCTGGTGCTCAAGCCAACTCCAACGCTCTCGAGCATCTCGTGTCCTGGATCATCTCTGACGCCGCGGATACAATGTGTGAGAGTTCTCACAGGAGTAGACAGCGATGCGACTGGCGTCCGTGCGAACCGATCAGGGTGAAACCGCTGCAGTGCTTACAACCGAGGGCGTGATTCCGATAGAACGGCTGAACGCCGCCTGGAACACTCACCTGCCGACTACACTCCTTGATCTGATCAGCGGCGACCTGGCTTCAATCGCAGCAGCTCGGCTGGCGGCGCACAAGCTGCCGGCAACGCTTGCGTTCGTTCAGGTCTCCTTCGGCCCGCCGTATCGACGGCCGGGTAAGATCTGGGGCATCGGGCTCAACTACCGCGAACACGCTCGCGATCTGAACGAGCACGTTCCCTCGCAGCCGGCCAGCTTCATGAAACCGGCCACGGCAATCATAGGGCCTGGCGATCCCATTTATCTACCTGCCCAATCGCAGCGGGTGACGGCAGAGGCGGAACTGGCTGTTATTATCGGCCGCCGTTGCCGCCGGGTGAAGTCGGAAGAAGCCGGTGACGTCATCTTCGGTTACACCTGCGTGATCGATATGACGGCTGAAGACATCCTACGCCAGAACCCCCGCTATTTAACCCGGGCAAAGAGTTTCGACACGTTCTTCAGCTTTGGACCAGCCATCCTGACGCCTGATGAGATTCCAGACGTGCGCAGTCTCACGGTGCGCACTATTGTCAATGGGGCGGCCCGCGCTGAGAACAGTGTATCCAATATGACCTTTGATCCCTTCGAGTTGGTTTCGTTTCACTCTCAGGGGATGACGCTGGAGCCGGGTGATATCATTTCGACGGGCACGCCAGGAGCATGGCCGATTCAGCCGGGAGACCTGGTCCGTTGTGAGGTTTCGGGGTTTCCTGCTTTAGAGAATCCGGTTCGAGCCGGGGGATAGGCTCTTCTCATCAGGCCGGGACGACGAACTGGAACCCATGGGAATGAAGAGGTGAGCAGCATGCGTACCCTGTTTCGAGGTGCGAGGATCATCGACGGCTTGGGTGGGATGATCGAGCGAGGCAAGGTGCTGGTCGAGGACCGCCACATCGTCTACGCCGGTCCGGAGGGTGGTAACCGTGAGAGGGCCGACAGGGTTTACGAATTGGACGGCCGAACGCTCCTGCCCGGAATCATTGATACACACGCCCACTTCGCCGGAGGAGACTACGACCCGGCGCACGAGGACGACTCGCTCGCCATGGCCGTCCTTCGTACCGTGCCCACGGTGAAGAGGGTACTTTTGGCCGGAATTACCACCGTGCGCACAGCCGGTTCACGCGATCATATCGACCTCGATATTCGCGATGCCATCCGCCAGGGCGTTATCGTTGGCCCCCGTGTCATCGCGAGTGGCCGGGGCATCACCATGACGGGTGGCCATCTTCATGAGATCGCCGTCGAGGTCGATGGCGTCGACGAGGTGCGCCGGGAGGTGCGGTCGCAAATCAAGCGCGGTGTGGATAGCATCAAGATTTTGGCCTTATCGGGCGGCGTCTCTACCGCCAACCAAGATGTGCAAGCCGAGCAGTTCACCCTGGAAGAAGTGTTGGCGGCTGTCTATGAAGCCCACAAGGCCGGCAAGACGGTTCTGGGTCACGCCATTGGCCAACAGGGAATCATGAACGGCATTCAGGCGGGAATCGATTCGATTGACCACGGCATCTTTCTCACTGAAGAAGCCTGCGGCCTGATGAAGCAGAAGCGCATCTTCTACGTTCCGACGTTCGGGCCATTCTACTACTACACCGAACGGCGTCTGGCGGAACCCTGGCGTATCGAGCGGGCAGAGGCCATCAAGGAGCGCCATATCCAAAGCTTTGTGTTGGCCCTCGAGAAGGGTCTCACCCTCGCTATGGGCTCCGATTGTGGCTTTGCCTCCCGCTTCCCCAACGGAGAAAACGCGCTCGAGATCGAACTGATGGTGCGCCATGGCATGGAGCCGATGGATGCCATCGTCGCCACCACCGGGAACGCCGCCCGCCTGCTGCGGCTGGACACGCTGCTGGGCTCCGTTACGGTCGGCAAGTTAGCCGACCTGATTGTCGTCAACACCAATCCGATCGACGACCCGGGTGCGCTGCGGCACCAGGTCGCCCTGGTCATGAAAGACGGCACAGTCTATCTAGATCGTATCCACTAATGGACGCCAGGATGGGACCGAGAGATGTAGCAACCCGGCCCCCGTGCCTGCTCGCTCCAAGGCTTGAATGGCCGGCTCCTCGCCGGTCGGATCAGCTGCTGCTTTGGAAGCCAGTTTCTGGCACCAATCTTCAATCGCAGATCGCAAGGAGGATTCAGCTGTGTTAATTATCAGAGAGGGTACAGTCATCCCGGGTGATGGCACGACGGTACAACATGGCGCTACCGTCTACATCGAGGGGGATCGAATCATAGATGTCACAGAGGGGGGCCCTGGTCAGACCGGTCAGGGTGATACCGTCATCGATGCCAGGGGCTGTGTGGTTGTACCCGGAATGGTGAATGCGCACGCTCACGCAGTGGCCTTCGGGCCTCTCTTTGCCACGGCCACCACTCCCCTGCCGCGAGAGCAAGTGCTCAAGAATCTGGACCGTCACTTACGGTTCGGCACGACCTCGGTGGTAAATCTGGATGGATTCGCGCTGCCGCAAGAGGTGGACGACGCGAACCGAGCCCACCCTGTGAACGTCTTCCTGGCGACGTCGCATATGCCGGTCAACAGGGAGGTTGCCGAGGTGTTCGATGCCAAGGGATTGACCCCTGAACACCGGGCGATGACGGCCGAGAAAGCGGTGGCGGCTGGCGCCGCCCTCGTTGGGGAAATCGGCGGTGGCCATACCCTCGGTGGCGGTGGACAGGATTACATGTATATCCCCATGGCCGTGAAAGAAGCAACGGGCGTTGAGTTGATTCCAAGACAGGCGCGCCAGTTGAAGGAAGCAGTGCTGAGCCGCCACATCCGCGAGGATGCCTACCGGCGAGAGAATGTGCAAGCCGCCCTTGACGATCTGGGCTTGACGGGCAAATTGAGCCCCGAGGACGCACGCGACCTGGTACGCAATTCGGTCCTCCCGACCTTCCAGAAAGCATTGGATGGTTTTGTTGAGGCCGCAGACTATGCTGAACGCTTTGGTCTCCCGACACTGGTCCACAACTCGGCGCCTTCATCCGATGCTACCCACGCTCTTGGCGAGCGGTTGGGGCCGCTGCTCATTGCCGGCCACACCAATCACTCCACCTACACCCCTGAGGAGGCGATACAATCCGGGCGCACACTGCAGCGCCACGGCGCTATCGTCGAGATATGCATCCTGGACATCTTCGGGGCGAAACGGCTCGAGTCCAGTCCAGAACACATCTACGGCCTTCTGCAGGGAGACCTGGTGGACACCATCGGCACCGACTACGCCGGCGGCTACTGGGATAGCATTCTTCTCGGCATTCAAAACATGGTGGCGGACGGCATCGTCGACATGGCCAAAGCCATCTCGATGGCCACTCGCAACGTGGCGCGCGCCGTCTCGCGTGTCGGCGAGCGTGGCGAGTTGGTTCCAGGCAAGATCGCAGACATCGTCATCACACCGGAGAACGAGGTGTCGAACGTCCGTACAGTCATCATTGGCGGACGCCTGGCGTACCAGAATGGCAACACGCTCTTTGGGGAAACAGCTCAGCGTTGAATTACGCTGTTCCAACGTGAGTGAAGGAGAAAATTGGTATGCGTATCAGCAGTGCGAAGCTTCATCCCCCGGTGCAACGCGGAAAACAGATCGAGATCCTGGTGGATGGCGAGCCGGTTACGGTCTACGAGGGTGAGACCGTTGCCGCTGCGCTCCTTGCTGCCTCTCGTTTCATTTTCCGGTATACAGACAAATATGGCAGCCCGCGCGGCCTCTACTGCGGGATTGGCCTTTGTCACGAGTGCCGGATGGTCATCAATGACGTTCCGAATGTGCGCGCGTGTATGACGCTCGTGGAGTCAGGCATGCAGGTCCAAACCCAGACCAACAGCAACGACTGGAGGCAAGCCTGATGCAAGAGACAGACGTTGCGATCGTTGGCGCGGGTCCTGCCGGCCTCGCGGCGGCTCGAGAGGCGTCGCAGGCAGGCGCGAAGGTCGTCCTCATCGACCAGTATCTGCGCCCGGGCGGGCAATATTTCAGGCAGCTCCCTCCCGGCTTCACGGGCAACAGCCGCCCCGATTGGGGAGAGGATGAGGAGAAGGGCAGCCTGTTACTTCAAGGGACCACTTCGGAAAGAATCGAGTTACTCACCGACACAGTGGCCTTCTCGATTTATGGGGATAAAACCCTGGCGCTGGCCCGGCAGAATCATTTCTTCCAACTGCGGGCTCAGAAGCTGATTTTGGCGACCGGCGCCTACGAGCGGCCGGTGCCTTTCCCCGGTTGGACGCTTCCAGGTGTGTTGAGCGCGGGCGCGATGCAGACGCTGGTCAAGATCCAACGGGTGCTGCCGGGGCGGCGTATTGTGGTTGCCGGCGCAGGGCCGCTGCTCTATGTCGTGGCCGCAATGCTGGTCGACGCCGGGGCCGACGTGGGAGCCGTGGTCGACGCAGCCAGGTTGCGCCGCGGCTGGCGGCAGATCCCGCGGCTGTGGCGCCACTGGCAGCCCCTGCTCCAAGGAATGGAATATCTGAAGCAGCTGCGAGATGCTGGCGTCCCGGTGCTCACCGGACATACGATTCTTCGGGCCGAAGGCGAGGAGAAGGTGCAACGAGCCGTCATCGTCGAAGTCGACAATGAGTGGCGGCCGGTGCCCGGCACAGAGCGAAGCTACGACCTCGATGCGCTGTGTGTCAGTTTCGGGTTTCTCCCCTCGACAGAGCTGGCTCGTCTGGCGGGGTGTAATGTTGTCTACCGGCCTGACCTGGGTGGGTTCGTGCCAGAGCATAACCAGGAAATGGAAACCAGCCTCGCAGGTGTCTTTGTCGCGGGGGAAGTCGCCGGCATTGGCGGGGCCGGCATCGCCATGGTACAAGGTCGGATCGCGGGCATCGTCGCGGCGCGACAGCTCGGCCACATCAACGCCGACGCAGCGGAAAAACAGCTTGCCTCGGCGCGCAAGGAATTGGCCGGGCTGGAGACATTC
This sequence comes from Chloroflexota bacterium, assembly GCA_003520455.1. The sequence goes on from DOUV01000237.1 coordinate 11,809, forward strand.
CGTGAGGCTATGAACGAGATGGTTGGGCTGCGCCCGGCCGTCTGGGAGCTGATGCAAGACGATACCATCGTTTGCCGCTGCCAGGAGGTAACCAAAGCGGAGCTCCGGGACGCCGCGCGCGCGAGCACGCTCAGCGCCCGTGAGGTCAAGCTCCGCACCTGGGCCGGTATGGGGCCGTGCCAGGGGCGGTTTTGCGGGGATGTCATCCTCCGCATCATGGCTGAGGAAAAAGGGGTGGCGATCGATCAAATTCCAGCACCACGGGTCCGGCCTCCGGTCCATACGGTGCCCCTGGCAGCACTGGCGCAAGAGCTAGAGGAATCGGATGAAGGAGAATGAGCGGTGAACACGATCCATGAAACCGAGGTGGTGGTAGTCGGAGCTGGCGCCGTGGGCTGCTCCATCGCCTATCACTTGGCCACGCGCGGCAAGGCCGTGACCCTGGTCGACAAAGAGGGCCCCGGCGCCGGCACCAGCACGGCCAATTTCGGCCTGGTCTGGGTCAGTGTCAAGGAGCCCTATCCTTACATGGAGCTCTCCCTCGCCAGCAGCCAGCTATGGCCCAAATTGGTCGCGGAACTGGGCGAAGACGTCGAACTGCGCCAGGGGGGCGGGCTCAAGCTCTGCCTGACCGAAGCCGACTACCAGAAACACGCCGCCATCGTCGAGCGCCAGCGGCACAGCCCGCTCTTCGAGGGGCGCATGATTTCGGCACAGGAAGCGCGCGAGCTGCAGCCCGGGGTCTCGGAAGCGATTGCCGGGGCCCTCTGGAGCCCGCATGACGGCGATTGCGACCCGGTCAAGTGGACCTATGCCCTGGCCCGCGGCTGCCAGCGAGTGGGGGTCACGTTCATGGCGCAGACCGAAGTCACGGGCTTCGACCTGGACGAGGAGAGTCGCCAGGTGACCGGGGTCTTCACCAACCGGGGGCGCCTCGCCACCCAGTGCGCGGTCAACGCCGCGGGGCCGTGGGCGGCGCAGGTGGCTGAGATGGTGGGAGTCACCCTCGGGCTCTTCCCTCAGCGGGGGCAGATCCTGATTACCGAGCCCGGCCCCATCGTCTGTCCCCGGCCCATGTCAACCGTGCGCCAGAACGCGCGCGGCCAATTCTATATGGGGACGACAGCCGAAGACGTGGGCTTTGATTGGTCGACGACCGCAGCGGGCGCCAGGAAGATCGCCGCGAATGCGGTCAAGTTGGTGCCTGCCACGGCGCAGTTGTCGGTGCTCCGGCAGTTTGCCGGCTTGCGCCCGATGCCGCGGGACGGCCTGCCGTTTCTGGGCCCGGTGCCGCACGTCCCGGGCTATTACATCGCTGTGGGCCACAGCGGGATCACGCTCTCACCCATTCACGGCAAGATCATCAGCGATCTGATCGTCGACGGCCAGACGGACGTGCCGCTCGACCTGTACAACCCCTTGCGCTATGACCCGCACGGTACCACCGAACCGGGACCAGAGCGTACCGCACATTAGGTGTCCGTTCCAGTGAGTCGGCGATCCCGCCCTGCGCGCTCCGGCCTGCGTCTCATTGACGGTGTGAGCCTCCACTGCAATGAGGAGGTTCACACCATTCCCTCGCCATCAAGGATACTTCCTGCCAGCCTCCCAATTGCGTTGGAATGCGCAGCTGGCTCGCATCTTGATCCATGTACTCGATCGGAAAGGCAACCCTATGGACTTGGACCTGTTTGACGTACACGGCAGGGTGGCCATTGTTACCGGGGGGAATCGCGGTATTGGCCTGGAATTCGCCCGCGGTCTGGGTGCGGCCGGCGCCCGCGTGGTCATCGCCAACCGGGATAGCAACTCTGGCGAGGCGGCAGCGCAACGGCTACGAGGCCAGGGAATGGAAGTCGCCTTTGTCCACTGCGATCTCTCTGATGGAAAGTCCATATCAAACATGGTGGATAAAGTCGTGGCACGGCACGGGACCGTCGACATACTCGTGAATAATGGCGCTACTCGCGTGACCGCGCTGGCGCTCGACCATGGTGAAGCAGAGTGGGACTATCTGATGAAGGTCAACGTGGGTGGTGTCTTCCTTGCTGCCCAGGCCGTGGCGCGGCTGATGGTTGCTCAGAAGAAGGGCGGCAGCATCATCAACATCTCCTCCGTCGTGGCCAACCGCGGGAACTTTAACCGCACCTCTTATATCACCAGCAAGGGAGCCGTCAACTCCCTCACCATCGCTCTCGCGATGGAGTGGGCGCCCTATGGGATTCGCGTGAACGGTCTTGCCCCAGGATCAGTCGAGACACCCGAAAGCTCAGCGCGGATACGCCAGAATGAGGAACTCTTCCAGGCGACGGTCGATCACATCCCCATGGGCCGCCTTTCCGTGCCCGCCGACCTCGTGGGCGCTGTGATCTTCCTGGCATCCGACGCCTCTGCATACATGACCGGGCATACGATGGTGGTGGATGGCGGATGGTCGCTTGCAGCTCGACCTATGTCGCTGTACCGTTGAACAAGCAAGCGCACAGGAATCCGGTGGGAAAGCGCGCGGTCCTGGAGAGAAAATCCGGCTATGACACTATCTCCTCTCCTTACGGACTCGTCGGGGCGTATTTGTCAAGAAGATGTGCCCTTCCGCACGCGCATGTTGGAGATTGCCGCCAGCCTTCCGGACGTGATCCCGTTGGGCCGATCCACAACATCCACGCCTTCACTCAAGAGTGCAGTCCTTCCCCGGTTCATTCACGCCGAGAAATCACCTCATTATAGGAGATTCAACTAAGAAACATGCGATCAAACAAGCTGAAGCAGGCGCTGAAAGAAGGCGGTACGGTTATCTGTGTTGGGCCGGGTGTCCCTTCACCCGAGCTCGTCGAGTTCTTGGGTCATCTCGGCTTTGACTGTATCTTCATCGACGCTGAGCATGGCGTGATCGGTGTGGAGCGGGCTCAAGAAATGGTGCGCGCGGCCGATGCGGTGGGAATTGGCAGCCTCACCCGCGTCCCGAAAAACGATCCCGCTGTCATCTTGGGCTATCTGGAAACCGGAACCGGAGGGATCCTGGTTCCGCACGTGAATACCGCTGATGAGGTCAGGCAGATCATGCAGGCGGTCAAATACAGTCCATTGGGGATTCGCGGTGCGCACTCGGGAACCCGAGCAGCCAACTACGGGGTGACCCAAAGTGGCGCCGAATACTTCGACCAGGCGAACCGGGAAACCATGGTCGCGGCGATGATTGAAGAAGTAGCTGCCCTCGAAAACCTGAACGAAATCCTGCAGGTCCCCGGGCTCGATTTGTGCCTCATCGGACCTGGCGACCTTGCGATGTCGATGGGGTATCCAGGCCAGCCAGATCACCCCGAAGTGCAGGCTCAGGTCGACCTCGCGGTGCACAAGATCTGCGCGGCAGGTGTGGCCGCCGGCACTGTGGCCGCAGACGGTGAGGGAGTTCGCCGGCTGTTTGAGCGCGGGTTCCAGCTTGCTCTCGTCAGTGCCTTGAGGCTGTTAGTGGTCGGCGCGCGGCAATTGCTGGCGCAGGCACGAACTGAGAAGTCAGTTACCCCCGGCTCGCCCTGAGGGGCGTACGCGGCGGACGTTTCCCCGCCGCAACCGCCAACACTCAGTTATTAAAGGAACCGTTTCTCCGCAAGCGGAGTGTCTTACCAAATATTATACGCCAAGGGCGCGACATCCCCTGCGGGGGACACCCAAACGAAGCGGTCTTGTAAGGGGACACCCCGTAGGGTGGAGACAACGCTTTGGCCATTGTTTTGGCGTCGCGCTCCAATTCCGCTCCCGGCTCAAGCCGGGAGCGGAATTGGAGCGCTTTCTGTGAGAAGAAGGAGAAAAGCGCGATGGATAGAATCTTGGAACGGCTGCTGGGCATGGCGGAAGAAGCAACTGGGGAGCTGGTCGAGCTCCATCAGGCGCTGGTACGTATCCCGACGGTGAACACGGGTGCACGCGACAGCGGAAACGAGATCGAGGCGTGCCGCCTGCTGGAGGAGCGCTTTCAGACAGAAGGCATCTCTACTCTCACCCTGGAGTCAGCCCCCTCTCGCGGCAACCTGCTGGCCTCCATCGGTGATCAGCCCAAGCCGCGCCTTCTTCTGATGTCTCACCTCGATGTCGTTCCGGTGGAAGATGAGAGTCGCTGGAAGCTGCCTCCCTTCAGCGGCACAGTGGTGGATGGAAAAGTCTACGGTCGTGGCAGCGATGATGCCAAATCGCTCGCCTCCACCGGTGCTATGACCCTGATCCTGCTGAAACGAGCGGGCATCTCACTCCGCGGGGAACTTCGTTTCCTGGCCGCGGCGGATGAAGAGGCCGGTGGACGCTATGGTATCGGTTGGTTGGCGCAAGCCCACCCCGACCAGATCCGCGCTAGTTGGGCCATCAACGAGGGAGGAGGTATGCCTCTCAAGAGGCCCGAGGGATTGGCCTATTTCATTTCGATCGGTGAGAAGGGACGGATGGAAGCGCGTTTTACCCTCCGTGGGCGGAGTGCCCATGGCGCCCGACCATGGTTGGCCGACAACGCCCTCTACAAGCTCGCGCGACTCCTCCAGCGTATTGAGAGCTACCGGCCCGAGATCGACGTGAGCCTACCGACCTTCCACTATTTCCACCACTTCGGTATTGCCGAGAAGCCCATCTCGGCGAACCTGGACCGGCTCCTCGCGGGATTAGGCCAGCAGAACAGTTCTCTCGCGACGACGTTGACCGCCCTCTCCCGTATGTCCATTGCCCCAACCATGGCCTCAGCAGGCATCAAATCGAACAGCATCCCCGCCTCGGCTGAACTCATCGCTGACGTGCGCACGCTTCCCCACCAGGATGAAGCCTATGTCCGTCATGAGTTGGAGAAGATCACCGCAGGGCTAGCGGGTGTCGATCTCGAGCTCGATGTGACAGCCATTGCGAATGCTTCCTCCTTCGAGAGCCCCTTCGTCGCCCAGGTGCAACGAGCGACAAAGCTGGCATTGGATCGGGGAGAAATCGAGTTGATTCCCAGCCTGACGGTCGGATTCACCGACTCGCGTTGCGTCCGGCCGCTGGGGACGGAGGTCTACGGATTTGCACCGCTCGTCCCTGAGACGGATATGATCCGGTCAGGGGTTCACGGCGTGGATGAGACTATGGAGATTGAGAATCTGGTCCTGCGGACGAAGATGCAAGTCGCGCTGGCCTACCTGACCCTGGGCGGTCCTCAAGGCTGATTTCCTCGCGCGGCCCGGACTCGGTGCCGGTCAGACAGTTGTCCAATCTCAACACCCCCTGGTGGAAAGGGTTCGTATGAACAAGAAAATTCACTGGCATCTGATGAGCTGGCAGGAGATTCGGGCGGCTCGTGAGAGCAATCCTGTCATTCTCATTCCGGCAGGAACGGTCGAAACGCAAGGTCCCTACACCTACGTCGGTGTGGAGTGTGTTGCTCCGCAAAGGCTGGCCGAAGAGGTCGCGCGAGGAACCAATGCACTCGTCGTCCCGACCATCCCCTTCGGCTATTCGGCGCTCTTTCAGGACTTCCCCGGCACCATCAGCCTACGGCCGGAGGTTGCGAGCGCGATCTACGAGGATGTAGCCCGTTCGATCTTGCGACACGGCTTCGATCATCTCTTATTTCTGATGATGCACGTGCCGAATCAACCATTGATAGAACATGTAGCCAACAAGATACGCGACGAACTCGGCGTGCTGATTGCCTGGATCAATCCCGGCCGCCTGGCACCTGCTGTCATGAAGGAAGTCTCACCCAACTATGCCGCCGCACGTGGTCACGGTGCCGATCCAGGTCTGTCGCTGGCCAGGTATCTCGAGCCGGATATGCTTGATCTCTCTCAAGTTGTTCCAAATCAGGCCCGGCAGGAGTTTCAGAACTTTCCAGTTGTTGATGGGATGACGCCAACTTTCAAGAACTTCCCTGTGAACATGGCGCTCCGCCTCCAGGATGTATCGCCGGAAAGTGGAGGGTGGGGCGACCCAACGTATGCCAGTGCGGATCAGGGGAAAGAGATATTTTCCCAGATGGTTGCACATGTTGCGGCGTTGGTGCAGGAGTTTGCAAACATGCAGACCCGCATCGGATGATCATAACAAGAGCCAGCAAACAGCAGGGCATAGCTGCTGCTGCTCCGGCGGACCGGCAGGCGGGATATCCGCGGAGAGCGTCAACACCGAGGCAACGCGGTGGACAACCCGGCACTCCTGGTGGTCATCGACAGCGCAATCAACGCCAGCGCGTGAGGATCTGCTCCCGGTTGAAGATGGAGATCCCAAGCCCCAACACCACCAGGTCGAGCAGCAGCAGCGCCAGCGCACCGATCAGGACGAAGGGGATGCCCAACAGGAAGAAGCCCGCCGACTGCGCGATCATCACCGCCACCAGCGGCAGCACCAGGACGCCGCCCACCTGCTGGGCGCTGCGGGGGTCGTTGACCCGCGAGCTGATCACGACGCCCAGCCCCAGGGCGAAGACCGCCGCCAGCGGGGTAATCAACAGGATCGTCGCCCACGCGGGGGCATCGAAAATGTAGGCGGTCACGGTGGGCCCGCTCAGAAGGCGCGTGAGGAGGGCAAAGAGACCAAATGCGGCCCAGGTGGCAATCACCGAGGGCCCGGCGGCGGCCAGGCTCTTGCCCAGCAGCAGTTCCGTCGTCGTGATGGGAGTGGCCAGCAGGGCCTCCAGGCTGCGCGAGGTCTTCTCACCGATGATGCTGTAGGTCGCGATGCTCATCGCTCCCATGACAGGCAAGATCAGGAAGAGGATCAGAAATTGCCGCAGCATGAACACCTGGAACTGCTGAACCGGTTGGAGATTGCCGAACCCGGGAAAGGCCTCGGTCAACAAACTGAGCATCTTTCCCATATCGGGATCGTTTAACGCCTGAGAACCGGCAAACAGTGGTAGGCCGAATGCCAGCCCTAACGGCATCACCATGAATATGAGTAGCAGCAAGAGGAAGGTAAGGACAATCGTCCGGTTCTTGATCGTCTCTTGCCACTCTTTGGCGATGATCGTCCGGATTCGGATCGAGTCCATCAGCCCGCGCCCTCCTCCGGGTTCTCGCTAACCAGTTGCAGGTAGACATCCTCCAGGCTGGCGCGTTCCTCGACCACCGTGCGAATCTGGGCGCCGGCCTGGACGAGGGCTGTCACCAGGGCGGGATTCTCGCGATCCGGATCGCCCAGATCGACCACCAGGCTGCCGTCGCGCAGGGTGGCCTGGCGCACAAAAGGTAGCCGCGCGGCCACTTCGACAAGGGCTGGCTGGGTCTGAGCCAGCGCCACGACGGTGCGGCGACCGAAGAGCCGGTGGCGGAGGGCATCCGGGGTGTCCACAGCAACCAGGTGCGTCTTGAGGACGCCAATGCGATCCGCCAGTCGCTCGGCCTCGTCCAGGTTGTGCGTGGTGAGAAAGATAGTGCGGCCGCTCGCCTTCAACTGCTCCAGGAACTCGCGGACGGTCCGGGCCGCGGCGGGATCGAGGCCGCTCGTGGGCTCGTCCAGGAAGATCAGCTCGGGCTCGTGGAGCAGGGCACGGGCAATGGCAACCTTCTGCTTCATCCCTTTTGAGAAGCCGCCGGTTGGCTCGTCGCGCCGGTCCCAAAGGTCGAGGAGTTTCAAGTACTTTTCGACCTGAGCCGCCGGGTTTGCGACCCCGTAGAGCCGGGCGAAGATGATCAGGTTCTGCCAGGCGGTGAGCGCCTCGTACAGGCCGGGCGATTCGGTCAGCAGGCCGACGCGGGCGCGGATCGAATCACACTCAGCCGCGAGATCACGGCCAACAACGGTCGCGTGGCCGCCGGTGGGAGCGATCAGGCAGGCCAGCATGCGCACCGTGGTGGTCTTCCCGGCACCGTTGGGACCGAGGAGCGCGAAGACTTCGCCGCCGGCGACCTGCAGCGTGAGGTCATCGACCGCCAACTGACCGTCGAAGCGTCGGGTCAGGTGATGGGTCTCAATCACGTTGGACATAGACACTCGCGAAGAGGACGCCGGTCAGCTTGTGACCGGCGTGAAGCAAGATCGACGCGGACATTGGAACGGAGGACCACATCGTGTCGCAAGCTCTGCTCGCGATCACGCGGGCGCCTTTGGTTCCCAGCCAACCCGCGATGTGCCGGGGGCCTCACGCTTCCTTCTTCTCTGTCGGCGGCGGCGGGTCTGGCGGCGGCGGGCTGTTCGGTGCTTGCAAATAGGGCTTGACAGCCAACAGGCCCACAGCGATGCCGCCGAGCACAGCGACGAGGAGGCCCCGCGCCGGTTGCGAGCCGATCAACGCGATGGCGATGAGCGAGACGTACACCCAGAGCAAGAGCACCAGGCAGCCGTTCGGCAGGCGCCACTGACGGCGAGGGGGCGAAGGCTGAGGATCGGTCATTGCGAGGCTCTCCCACCAACCGGGACTCGAGAGAAAAGATTCAAGATGACGAGTCCGTGCATCGGCTGCTCAACCGGTTGACTCGTGTAACGTGGAGCGCGAAACGTGATGGCGTGAAAAGCGGAGTGATTTCGCATTGCAGGCGTCCGGTACTCACTGTTTGATGTCGACGCTCTTATTGAAATACTGTAGCACCCGGCCGCCCGCATCAGCGCCTGCGCCCGCGGCCGATCGGGAGGAGCGCCAGCGCGAGCAGTGCGACCAAGACCACAAGGGCCAGCCGGGGCGAGATGTTGTCGGGTTGGAGCTGTTCAAGATCCAGCGTCAGGGCCAGGTTGGTCCCTGTCAGCGCGGCGAAGCCGGCAAGTGTCGCCAGGATCAACAAGCCCAGAAATGCCAGATAAGCGAGAAAGCTGAAGATATCCGACAGGACACGCTGGAGGGAGTTGCCCTTCCGCAACCGCCGTACGTTGGGCCAGATCAACAACCGCAGCAGGATTAGCAGGACCAGATAGAGTAATCCGGCGCCGCAGAGCGGCCGGAGCGGTTCCAGTCCACTGAAGGGCGGGTTGCTCAACGAGGCGCCTCCTCGGACAGGATGCGCCGAAGCTGCTCGTGGAGCATACGACGCAGCAATTGACCACTCCTATCGCACGGCAAAGCGTTGGCGAAACTGGCTGCCGCCGGAATCTTGTCGCTCGCCAGCCGCCCGCGCAGGCCATCGAGCACGGCCGTCGCCAGCCGATCGTCTGAGGCGGTGCGGGCGGCCGGCACCAGAATGGCGTGGATCGCCTGTCCCCGGAAATCATCGGGCATGCCGATGACGGCGGCGTCGCCGACGGCGGATGGCGGGAGTATACTGGACGGCTAGAGAACGGTCAATCATGCTGACAACAAGCGCCCGGATCATGCAACAAGGGGCAGAGTAGTTTCTCAGATTTGCGCGGGACGCCCGCGCAGTCGCTATCAACGGCGTCCCGGGAAGCGCCGTCGCCCTCGAATTTTCAGCCGCCTTGCTTGACAGCTTCCAGGGGCTGTGGTAAGATACCGTTCGCTTTACGAAGGAGCAGCTTGTCGATGATCTCTTGGCGCCCTGTCAAACCGCGCACCCCTACCCAAGGTAGGGGCGTTGGTGCGTGCCAGGGACATCATCCTGTCATAGCACCTCAAGCGGCGCTTTCGAGGGGCTCTTAGAAGTCATCAGCGGCCTGACCCCTCGAGGCGCGAGCAAATTCCTCTCGCGCCTTTTTGTTTGGCGTGAGCCGCTAGCTCAATGGTAGAGCATCTGACTTTTAATCAGAGGGTTCGGGGTTCGAGTCCCCGGCGGCTCATTTGAAGACAACTCTTTTGCGGACGTGGCGGAATCGGTAGACGCGCCGTCTTGAGGGGGCGGTGGGGCAACCCGTGAGAGTTCGAGTCTCTCCGTCCGCATCTGCACACAGGCCAGGGAGCCGCCGCTGCAGGATACGCAGAGGAACTTCCCGACTCTCCGCCCCGGGCAACCGGGAAGGCTACCCCACGAAACCGTAAGTGGGGCCACCCGCCGGCAACGGCCGGGTGAGGCAAGACGGCAACAGAGAGCAAACCCGCCCGGCTACGGCCGGGTGAGGGGTGAAAGGGTGGGGTAAGAGCCCACCAGCGTCGTCAGCGATGGCGGCGGCTAGGCGACTGCGCTGGCTGAGGGAGAGCAAGGCGAGTGGGGCGGGCCTACCTTGGGTTCGCTCTCGTCGCAGCGGAACCCGTGAGGGTGGATCACACCCACCAGGCGAGGGACCGCCTCCGCGGCAACGCGGAGAGATAGATGGCGGCGCGGCTCGTCAACGAGCCGACAGAATCGGGGGTACACCAGCCTGTGGCTTGCCCTTTGAGGAGAAGGGTAATCGTTGCGGGGTCGTCTAATGGCAGGACAGCTGACTCTGGATCAGCCGGTCTAGGTTCGAGTCCTAGCCCCGCAGCCTCTGGAGTAGGCGTTGTCGTAATGACTGCATCTACTCCACGGGCCCGTAGCTCAACGGAAGAGCATCGCCTTTGCAAGGCGGAGGTTGCAGGTTCGAGTCCTGTCGGGTCCACCATCGGTCCGGGGTAGCTCAATTGGCGGAGCAAGCGGCTGTTAACCGCAAGGTTGTGGGTTCGAGTCCCACCCCCGGAGCCTCGAAGGCGTGCTGGTTGAATCTTTCACCCGGAACTCCGTTTGCAGGACTGCACCGGGGCGATTAGCTCAGTTGGTCAGAGCGCTTCCCTTACAAGGAAGAGGCCGTTGGTTCGAGTCCAACATCGCCCACCATCGCGCGGGCCAGCGGGCCCTTAGCTCAGCGGTTAGAGCGACCGGCTCATAACCGGTTGGTCGCTGGTTCGAATCCAGCAGGGCCCATACGAGTGCCGAGGACCGAGTGCCAGGCCGGTTGGCGTCCAGGACTCAGGGACCGGCACTGGAACTCAAGCTAACTTCGTGGCGACCATAGCTCAATGGCGGAGCGCCTGATTGTGGATCAGGAGGTTGTGGGTTCGAGCCCCACTGGTCGCCCTCCCAATCGGTTGCAGGTTGAAGGTTGGGCAGTGCAAGGCATTGCTGGGGCATTGCACCGGCTCCGGCATCGCTAACCTTCAACCTGGAACCTGCAACCAAGAAACGGGGCGTGGCGCAGTTCGGTAGCGCGCTTGCATGGGGTGCAAGAGGTCGCTGGTTCAAATCCAGTCGCCCCGACTCCGCGGGTATGGTGTAGTGGTAGCACATCAGCCTTCCAAGCTGTTGGCACGGGTTCGAATCCCGTTACCCGCTCTCGCGAGCCTGCCCACAGGCCTGTGATCGTTGTTCGTACCGAACAACAATTTCTCAACTATCCGCTCAGCTTCAGATGAAGCAGCCCGGCCACCTGCCGGGCTGTTTTGTTATGCAATAGCTTCGCCGTAACCGTTCAGGGGGTCGAGAGGAGAGAGGGAGCCGGTTGAGCAGCCCAATGAGCGTGAACGGCGTCAGAGAGAAAGGGCAGGAGCGGGCGCTGCTGTTGGCGACAGGTGGCGGCGACCGTCAGGATGCGCTCGGCAAAGCGCAAGCCGGACTCGCTGTTGGAGCCGAAGGAGCCTGTGCGCCAGAGGACGGCGGGGCGCAAGGCGCGCTCAGCGGCATTGTTGGTCGGCTCAAGCCCCTCAACGGAGAGGAACGTCCAGAGGGCCGGCTCAAGCTTGAGCAGGTCGGTGCAGAGGGCGTGGGCCTTGGTCCAGGCCGGCAGGGCGAGTCCTTCGCGCAGCAAGCGGGCGAAGGTCTCACGCTGGGACTGCATCAGGCGCTGGAGGGTGGGGCGATCAAGCTCGCCCTGTTTGAAGCGGTGCCAAAGGCTGAAGAGCTGCGCCACGACCTCAAGCGCCTGGATGCCCCAGGCAGCGCTAGCGCTGGACGTTTGCTTAATCGCCAGCAGGTCCCGTTTGAGATGCGCCCAACAGAGTTGGCGGCGCGTGACCGGCAGAGTGCGATAGGCGCTGAAGCGATCCGACCCGATGGAGCCGGCGTAGTCGGCGCCCAGCAGGCTCTGCAAGACGATGGCCCCGCGTGTGCGGGCCAGCACGAAGACGCTGAAGAGCGCGGTCACAGCGACCCCCAGCCAGCGTTTCTCGCCGGCCGGCTTCCAACTGGTTTCATCACCGTTGGCACACGCCCTCTGCTCGACCGCCGCCAAGGCTTCGGCAGACGGTCGTTCAAGGGCCGCGCTGACCTGCTCACAGGCGCCCACCACCCCGCCAACGCTCAATGGGACCCCAAAGCCGGCCTCAAGCCGGCTGGCCACCTCACGCTGGCTCAAACGGTAGCGCCCGTTGAGCAGCGCCACCAGCGCCGTCAGCCGCGCGCCAAGCACGCCGGGTGCGACCTCGAGTGGCCGTTCAGCACGCACCACCCGCTCACACCCTGGACAGCGCACCGCTTCGTAGCGGTGCGCCACCACCAGCGGCGCGACCTCGGGCAAGTCCCACACTGGCTGGCGCCGCGCCTCACGGCCTGGGGCTGCCGCAGGCGGCAGCGCCGCCTGGCAGTCAGGACAGTGCGCCGGCCAGTGGACATGAATCGCGTCCACTTCGCTCTCTGCCACAAGCGCCCGTCGCTGCCCTTCATGCCCCGGCTGCGCCCCGCGCTTGCGCCCGCTCTTGTCGCGTTTCGGCCGCGGTGGGGCCGAGGGTGGGTCCGACGACGGCGGACGCGATGAATTCTGCGAGTTCTTGTTCACTTGCGCCTGCAGCCGCTCGATCTGCTCTTGCTGGCTCGCCACTTGCGCCTGGAAGCTTGCCACCTGGGCGCGCAGACTCACCACCTGCTGTTCCAGGGCCCAGATATATGCCTGGGCTTCGGGCGGCAGTTGGTCGCGCACATGGCTTGCCAGGGGTGGCAGCTCCGGCAACTCGCTCATGCGTGATAGTCTACCCGCTTTTCAACCCTTGTCTACCGCTCCCTTCACGGGGGCCTGAACGGTTACGCTTCGCCAATCAAAGGGCATTCATACTGCCGAGTTGAGCGATCCTGGCGAAGATTTGCTCAATTCAAATAGGCTCAGGCATTGGCGGAAGCAATTTTTCATGTTTCGGTCACATAGTTACGGGCCCGAAAACGGGCTTTCAGGTCGTTGACACTGAAGGTCGGGCAACTCGGTCGGAAGTGACGGATGAGGGGATCTGGATCGCGAAGGGCACGAAAGAGCGCGAAAGACACGAAAAACGGCGGTTCATGTTCGTGCCTTTCGCGTCCTTTCGTGCCGTTCGTGCTTCAGGGGCCTTCACATCGTCGTTTATGGTCGCTTCGATCGGGGTGCCCAACTGACCGGGCGACGAGGGGATCTGGATCGCGAAGAACACGGAAGAGCGCGAAAGACACGAAAAACGGCGGTTATTTTCGTGCCTTTCGCGTC
>DOUV01001004.1 GCA_003520455.1 Chloroflexota bacterium
CCAAAGCGACCGCCGGAAGCGCGCGCGTCCCGACCAGCACGCCGTTCTCGCCGTGGCCTCCTGGCAGCCCGCTGGCACGGCGAACGGCGTCGTTGAGCTGCCGTGCGGCTTGGGTTTTATGACTTCCAATCGCCAGAGCCACTGATAGCCTGATCGACACTGTTGGGAACCGCCACGGAGCACGGTCAGCTCCAGATGGCTCCAACCGGCATGCCTTTGCCGAGACCTCCGAGGAGCACCTGCAGATGACCTGCCCATGAGAGACAACCCTCATTCGCCCGCGAAGATGAACACGGGCGTCGGGGTAAGGGTCAGGGTCAGGATGCCGTCTTGAGCGGACAGGGGAACGCGCACGGGCGTATCCTGACCGAACTCCGTGATCAACGTCTCCACCAGCGCGGAGGCCCCGCCGGGGTTGAATTGGATGCTTTTTGGGGGAAGAGGGTCGCCGGGCAGGATGAGATGCTCCGGATCATACCAGCCAATCCAGAATCGCTGGCCGGCGCGGCTGATTTCGTAGACACGGACCTCTTCGTCGTCAAGGGCGAGGCGGGTGATGCTTTCGTATCCGTCGAGATATCCGACGAGTTGCCGGAGGGCGTAATAGCCGGCGCGGTATGCGCGGCGGTCCACGTCCACGAGGCCGGCCCAGGCCGAGGTCCCAGCGCCCGCCTGAGCCAGGGGCAGTTTGAGCCAGAAGAGGTCTTCGGTGAAAGCGGTGTTGATCAGCAGAACCCCCTGCTCGGCGGCGATCACCACTTTCTTCACCAGATCCTGCGCCGCGAATCCCTGTGTCCAGCGCAAGGTTGTCTCGTCGCCCTTCACGAGGCGGGTGAAATAGGCCGCCAGCCGGCAGCGATCGGCTTCCGTGGCCGGTGGGATGATCTTGCCCATCTGACTGGGGTTTCGATCGCAGGCTGTGGCCGGCCCCCAGGCGATGAAGGGCGTCGTCGCTGTGTCGCTAATGATGATGGGTTTGCGATAGCCGCGCTGCGCCATTTCGTAATCCAGCCAGGCAACCATGGCCTCGATCTCGTACGGATCGCCCAGGGAATGCAGATTGAGCACGTCGAACAAATCGGGCCGGTCCAGCACCTTGCGCATATCTGCCAGGCTGTGAGTCTGGTCGGCCGCGGCCTCGAAGGCCCGCTCGTATTCGGCAGGCGAGGGATCGCCGGCGAAGGCTAACGTGGTCAGGAAGGCCGCGTGGGCGATCAGCGCCTCGGAGGAGGCGCGGTGGGCCGCGGCGTAAGCCCGTTCGAGGATGACCAGATATTCATCCACGGGTTCCGGTTCGTAACTGGAGAATTCGGTGCCGATTTCGTAGAAGCGGATTGGATGGCGCAAGCCGGGCATGTCTTCGCGGCCATCGGCGTCGTAGCGTTCGACGATGGAGTACACCCAGTTTTCGTAGTCGGCGAGGTATTCCGTTTTTACGCCGCCCCTCACCGGCAGGAGGCCCCGCGGCGGATAATTGTTGGAGGCCCACGAACTGTGTGGCTTGAGGGCCAGGACCGGTTCGGTAAAACCGGCCGCCTGGAATTCGGCGACAAAACGATCCAGCCGGCGGAAGTCAATGGCGGCATCGCGCGAGGGTTGCATTTCGCCCCACGAGAAATTCTCAGGCAGGGGCTTGGCGGACGGCAACGCCAGAGGCGCCAGCATGTCCGCCACCGTCGCCACCCTGGCGGCGTTTTCAATCACAATGTATTCGGTGCCGATGATGATCGGCCCGTGTACCCGTGGGCTGGATCGAGTGACGGGGAAAGTCGCGCGGGTCGCGGGGGGCAGCGTAGCAGTCGGCGTTGGTCCTCCGCAGGCCAGCGCGCCGAGGAGCGCCAGCAGAAGTATGACAGGCATTGGACGATTCATGGGACTTTGCTTTTCCGGTTGCGCTTCGGCCCGATGAAAAACAAACCCAACAGGAGCGCCACCCCAGCCAATGCCATGACACCGGCCTCCACCCCGATCCGTGTCACGAGCGTCCGCACGATATGCCGCCCCAGATTCAGCCCCGCCTGCGCCAGATTGGGGGACAGGGTTGGCGGCAACTAGGTGCTGATCATACTCGAGTCCGCATCGTACCAGACCCTCCCCTTCGGCCCAGGTTCCACTTGCGGCGTCCCTTCGACCTCCACCCCTGCTGCCAGGGCACGCCCGATGAACCTGCTGGCATTGCTGATGACCACTTTCACCAGGCTGTCCGTGTCGTCAATGAAAGCCGAAAACCCCCCAGCACTGTACTCCCCCGACTCATACAGCGCTGGACCCAGCGAGATGGTCAACGTATCCGACTTCTTGTCGTACCGAAGCGGTCATTCCCTCATTTCCTGTCAACTCCCAGCACACACCCCAGACTCAATCCAGGCCGCGGCTAACCGCAAGCTCACCGGCGCGGCGGGTGAGCGCATGACGCTCCAAGCACCCGAGGCGCCAACCGGGCAAGCGCCGCGGATTTCGCGCGGCGCTGAGCCGCGTCCGGTGCAGCAGGTGTTAGGTGCGCTTTTGCATTCGCCCTATGGCCTGTGCTCTCAAGCGGTTGACAACCGATCAGTGAGACGTTTCTGTAGGCGTTCCACGGTCTCTGGAGTTAAGCCGTTGTCCCGTTCTGCTGGCTCACGTTCCGCCATCACCTTTTGGATCTCATCAAATGTAGCTTGACCTAAACTCTGTAACAACGCAGTGTAGGCAGCGCGCTGTTCTGCAATGGCCTTTTCGGGTAAAGCCTGGACCGTGTAGGACCATGTTGCTTGGCGGGTGAGCGCGTAGACGATGTACTGGTTCAACGAGATGTTCTCACGCTTGGCCAGCATTTGTAGTTGTTCGTGAAGAGTATCCGGCAAACGTAATGTTAATCGACTCATTTCCAACTCCAAGAATGGCTAGCGCGCCAGTTGCTTGACCAACTCGACGGGGGTGATGACCCGCAAGCCTAAAGCTTGCTGTGCCATCCGAAAATGCCTGATGTTGGCTGTGACCACGGTTGCGCCCGCATTCATGGCGCAATCAATGACATGCTCGTCACCAGGATCAGGCGAACTCGGTCGCCAGGAGTAGTAGAGGGTGACGAACTGAGCCTGAGACAAGAGTGTTCCCAAAATGGGTTTGATGCGTTGCCACCGGGCCTCGGACAACTTTCGGGACAAAACCTCCACATATTCATAGGCTAGCGCATCAGAGACATAGACCCGGAGCAAACTGGCTAGCCAAGAGTCAATGATCAAACCTGCTGCACCACCTCGCTTGGTCAGTCCCTCGAAGACGATATTGGTGTCAATCACGACGCGAGGCGGAGTCCGTTCAGGCATGATGTTATTATAGCACCATATCTGGTGTCACAAAATCGATTCTTGTGGGTAGGGCAATTGCATCTTGACCAATTTTGCCGCCAAAGTAGGGCGTAGTTGGGGCTGCGTCCCTATTCAAACGGCTATATGGGCCGGAATTGACCCCGTAAAGGTTGCTCAGTGGGGGAAGAATCGCGGAAATTGGCGTCATGCGATTGCCCTATTCTTGTGGGTTTGACGCCAGCGCACCCGACGTTCCACATCATCCGCCGCGAGCGCCGGTCGCCCGACAGTATGCTCCAACGCGGATGGAGTGCTTGAGTTTGCCGGCCTTTCCAGCGCTGAGCAGAGCGAAGCGGTCGGGTGCATGAGGTGGTTAGGCGCACTCCACTAGAGATCACAATCACTCAAACGGTATAGCTCTCGCCTTCGCGGAGGATCCCCCCTTGGGTCGGGGCTCCGCTTTCCGCCAGGCGTTGCGCAATAGTTGCTATTTCCTTTCAAAATACTCGCGATTACTCCATAGACAAATCAATCCCAACAGCCCCAGCAAACCTGCGAGCAGTAGAAATGCCGTCGCAATTCCTTGCCAATGTGTCCAGTCCCCAGTGTTCCAAACCTTGACGCCGTATCGCTGAAAGAAGAAAAAAAGAGCAGCATACAAAAGTATTGTAAACTCCATTGTGGCCCCAGCAAGACCAATCCAATGCCTGCGGATTATGCCGTATAGCGCTAACAAAATGACAGGAGTTTGCAGGATAACGTCTGCTACAGCCGTGCCCCATTCCACCGGCACTAACGAACGCTCCATCGGATCTACACTGTTAGGGTTGTCCTCTTGCAGCCCGAGAGCGCGTGCTGTATCCCAAGAAAGAACTGAGATGAGTTGCCCCACAGAGCCCGTTAGGAGAGCGAGCACAAGTAAGACCAGCACCACCCAAATCCCAAATGAAAATCGTCCCATGGGTTTGGTTAGAAAGTTCATCGCAAGCTCTCCTTTCTGATTCTGCCGCCCAACGACCAAGCTCAGCCGCCGCCTCTGGCGGTCGGCTGGAGCGACTTGTTATGCACTATTTCTGCGTCTTTCCTGTGAAGTCCAAGCCAAAAAACCAAAACAAGATGTTTTGTTAAAGTTCTTCTTGACTCATCTACCTAATCTTGCAGCTTTCTTTGGCACTTCTTGAGGTCTACCCGAAATGTTCGGACGTCGAGGGCGTCATCGGAAATTGTGTCATACCGTGTGATGACGACTGAGCTGACATCGTTCTCTGCCAAGTGCTCGACGTTCCAGAGCTCCCAGCGGTATTTATGCTGGCCCAAATATTCCTTGTATTCCCGCTGCGTTACATCCACGACGGTTGCCCGACCGCTGTGAGCCTTTACCTCAACGCGGAGTTCATTCCCGTCCTTCTTTGCCCGAAGGTCAAAGCCGGGATTGCCTTGTGGCATCTTCTCGACTGAGAAACCCATTGTCTCCAGTTCGTGCGCTGCAAGGGCTCTGCCTGCCTCCTCCAACTCCGCCTTTTCCGCATCCGTCAGGGAACGCCCTTCCCGCTTCGTGCCTCGGTCCTCGCCACTGCCGCCAGTTCCGGCACCTCCGCTGGGCGGGCTACCAAGAACATAGCGTGTTGTACTGGGATCTTTCAGGCGCAGGGATTGTTTCCCGCTCTCCGGAGATCGTGATGGCGTTCCCTCCGAAATCTCACCCGGTTGCCCGGCTGGGGATTGTTTGTGTTGCTGTCCTTGACTGCTGACACCCGAAGGTGTTTGAGAGGTGCTACCGCCTTGCTCGCCCATTGTTGGCTTCCGGGGGCCTTCGTCATGCTCCTCCTCGGCGGGCGGTCCTGAGTACTCGCGGAGGCACCTGTCTATCTCGGCATCCGCTATGCCCTTGCTCAGAAGCTTCTCCTTTCGCTGACGGTCGTCGCTGCAGCGAAGGAGGTTCTCGTAGAAATCCGCCTCTGACCTGACATCAAGTGCTTTCGCCAGCGCCTGCGCCAACTCGGTCTCGTTTGCGTAATCTTTATGCAAGTAGATCGTATCATCGTCGACGTGCCAGCGTCGCTCGACTTCGTGATGCAAGCTACCCAGAGACAGGCTCGCCTTCAAGGCGGGCACCACGAGCACCTTCAGTCCCTTTAGGCGCGCGGACAACCTATCGGCAGCCTGCTTGCTCTGCGATGACCTCCAAGCCCACACATACGGAAGGGACTCGTTGAACCGGACCATTAATACGTCGGACAATGGCGACTTCGGTTCCTCCGGCGTGACGTCGACCTCGACAGACTGTGACAGAGGCAGAACACCGAGGTATTTCACGGCGTCAGCGGCCAGTCGGGCAGGGATATGAAAGAGCCAGACATCCCCAGCGAATGCCGTGGCAAGGTCGTTGTCGTCGTATAGATATCGCGGCTCGTCCGTGACGTACTGCCACAAGTCCCCCTTCCGGCATAGGAGCGGGCACGATGCGAAGGCATTCTCTGAAACGTTTTCTTGCTCCGCCGCGGTCTCCAGGCAGGCGGCGTACCATCCCGTTACTTTGTCTCGAAGCCGTTCCTCCGACACAAGGCGTTCAGCGGGAGCTTTGTCAGGTATGTGCCTGGACAGGAGTGCCATCCACTCTCCTACGGTCAGTTGCTCTATTCGCGTGCGGAGGCCGACCGCGCTGATAAGCCATTCGCGGACGGTATCCTTGTCGTTCCCGAACGCATCAACGTCAACGACTGGCAGGAGGTCCCCTATGGCCCGCTCTGTTCGCTTGTCAGGCAGCCAGCAATGACTCAGCGGAGTCACCGGATATCCAGCCACGAGAGGAACTGACAGACGCTCTCTTATTATCTTCCACCAAGCGCATTCGACGGGCTCGTAATAGTTTCTGCGTCGGTAGTGACGCTCGATGTTCATGGTTTTGTGGTGCTTGTAGTATGACTCCCAGTTCAAGGCAAGTACCTTTACGAGGCACACCGCTAGCGGCATTTCGAGTTGGCAAGGGTCGATCTCTTCGAGATTCTGCTCTTGTTCTGGCGCGTACTGTCGGGAACTGCGGACCACACGCGGACAATCGGCGACGCCAAGCCATTCCAAGAGCCGACGCTGCTTGTCCGTGTCACGGGCCGTGCCATCTTTTGCGACCCATGCCACCGCGATGCCATCATAGAGCTCAGCCAGCAAGTCGTTTCCCCATTCGCGACCAAAGTATGCCTTGCCGGCCTCGGCCCAGTCGTCCTGCACAAGTTGTGAAAGCGGTACAGGACACCGCCTCATCGACGACGACGCATCAGCTGTCTCATGCCAGTCTTGCTCCGAGATAAAACGCAGGAATCGTCCAGGGTCACCCTCTTTGTCTTTCCAATACTGCTCAATTGCTCGACCAACGGCACGCTGGATAACATCCGCGCCCGGCTCCGCGATCTCCAACTCCTTGAGGAGCTTTCTGACCAGGGACTCTCGCTCGGCTTCATTTTGGATGCGGTCGCGGAACCAATCCTCCACGAAGGTCAGCGGCAGCCAATCCGGCAGGTCGCCCACGCTAACATCCGGTTTCCATGTCACAATGCGGCCTGCGAGGTCCGAAGCTTTCACCACACTGCGATCGATAGGCACTACAGGCAGCGATCTCGCACGCTCGATTCTCTTCTTGTGTTCCTTCCCGTATGGCTCCTTGGCTACCCAGTCGGCAAGCCATTGCCAGCAAGCCCACACCTACCCTGTGTCGCCAGCGTGTGAATCGGCGTTCTCGGCGATGGCCGCCATCAAGTCTTGATCGTGGATTTCCTTGCAGCCCAATTCCTTGAGTGCCTTTCGTGCTTCCTTGTCGTCGTCGAATGCAGGGTGCAGCAGTCGCCCTCGGACTTTCGTGGCTTCAAGCAAGGTGCGAGCCAAATCGGCACGGACGTTGACGGAAATCAATCTGGCCTCGCTAACGGTTAGCCCTTGCCGGGCTTCGACGTCTGCGAGGCGCAGGTCTGCCTGCGCTTTGTCAGCTATGCGTTGCCAGAGACCCTCGGCGACCGGATGAGATGCTCTCTCTCCGAACGGCACAAGCAGGGCGGCATGACTGCTGGGCGATTCTGGGCGGTATGAGTCATTCACAAACTTGCAGACATGGCAGGCGAGTCTGTCGGCAATCCATGCGTTGAAGGGGTTGCCGTCCACTGGCATGAGAGCGGTCCGGTCGCTCTTCACCAGGAACTCGGCGTGAAGGAGCAGACGCACGGGGCCTTTCTGCTCCGTCGGATAGAAAACGTGAACGGGAAGGTAGTCTGATGTCGGTACTACACAAGCGTTCTTGAGCGGAGCAGCAATCAGAAAGCTGACCCCGTCCGTAGAGATGGCCCGACATTCGACTGCGCCCAGCACCTTCAGCAGATCAACGGAAGGCCACTCCGTATGTCTGGCAACCTGCCACTCAACTAGGGTCTGCCCTCGACTGTCGCACAGCGACCAAGCACCGTCGCCGGCCCTCAGGACGACCTCCAGACCGGGAGCCGTGATTTTCCGAAGGTGCCGGAAGGCACAGAGCGCGTGTGGCGGCCACTCTCTCAGCAGTTGTTCCACCTTCTGCTTCTTCTCCGGGGAAATGCCGGGTAGCCTGACAACCGTCTTGTAGGCCGTCAAAGCACCAAGGTACGGGTCTTGTCGTTCCATGTCCTCCCATGGGATGAAGAACGGAATCCATTGGTAGGGCACCTGGCCGTCATCGAGGTTGTTCTGTTGAAGGAACTTCTTGGCTTTTTCTGGACTAAACTCGATGCCCTCTCCGTCCACAGTAAGCACTTGCGGGTTCCAGGACACCTCGTACACCGACTTGAACCCTACGCCTTTGCGGCCAATCGTGCCGCCAGTCTTGTCCGAGAAGTCGGTTCCGCAAATAGCGCTCACAGCTCCAGGTTTCAAGCCGCTGCCGTTGTCTGCCACGTAGACGGTGTCGTCCTCAACCAACACCCGAACCTCAGTGGCCCCTGCGTCATCGCTGTTTTGCAGGAGTTCGAAGAGCCATCGCCCGGTATGATCTTTTGCAGCTCGATCTGCGGCGCGCGCATCACGAACTATTCGTTCGGAGTCGGCTTTGTAAACATTGAGGGTTCTGTTTCTGAATTCCTCAATAACTTTTTTTATCAGCCCGTTTTTCATGTGCATAACTTGTTTTTAGACGGAATTTTTCCGTCTAATCCCCTGCACGGGTGCCAATTGCGGAAATCTCCCGTCTATCCCCCCTGCGTGGGCGCCAACGACGGAAGATTTCCGCCGAATCTGCTCGAAGAATGAACCAAAGAATCAGATCCTCCGTCCACCATCAAAACACAGAGGCTGCCCACCTCCCCCAGCGCTACTATACTGATTGTGCTCGGCCCCCGTCAATCCCCCTTCCGCCCTTAATTCCTCCCAATCGCTGGATTCGTAAGGTGGAGTTGCCTGTATCCCTTCCTTCAATAGCCCAACGGTGACCTCTACTTCAATTCTGCTGCACCTCGGCCGTGGCAACGCCACTCCCGCGGAGCCGCCCCGCGCCCCT
>DOUV01000377.1 GCA_003520455.1 Chloroflexota bacterium
CCAGACTTCGGAAGTCTGAGGACTTGACCGGCGCTCTAGCCTCGCACGAACGCCAGGGCGAGGATCCGGCAGCCGAGTCCAGCCAGGGCGACGCCGATTGCCAGCAGCGTGATGGCGACCAGGGAGGCCGCGCGAGAAGAGTGGAGCGCGTGGTAGCGCTGCCGCAGGACGTCGAGGAGCCGCCAACTGCGAG
Organism: Chloroflexota bacterium; assembly: GCA_003520455.1. The sequence goes on from DOUV01000377.1 coordinate 194, forward strand.
CGAGAAGCCAAAAGCCGGCTCCAACCAGGACAGCCGCGAGCAGGAGCATAGAGGGCGAAACCATGGTGGGGCAAGCATAGCGGCCGAACTCTGAGCTGTCAACCGGTCGTGGCGGGCAGTTGCAGGCGGGTCGCCCTGGCAGCATGACAAAACATAATGCATCCCGAGGATGAAGAGTCCGGCGGATCATGGTGGCCGGCGATACAGGCGATCAACCGACAGTATGCCCGGTAAACCCGAGGGGTTTCGTGGTTACGTTGCGATGGCCGGGCGAGAAACACGATCCAGGCATAGAAGGCGCGGGTGCTGCCTGATCAGTTATTCTTCAAAAGACTGCTATCTCATTCACAATGAACAAACTGTCACTCCCTTCAGTTGAGGCTTTCATGCCTGATTCATATTGACAGCCTATCGTAACGGTGGGAGAGGGGAGCACATTAGCCACCCGTTCCGTTGTTTATAAAGGGGATGACCATGGCGCTATACGTTCGAGAACTCAAGCACGCTGAAGAACAGCAGTTGCGCCAGTGGCTCGATGGAGATGACCCTGACCTGCGCCACCGGGCGCGAGTTATTCTGCTCTCCAGCGAGGGGTACCGGGTGCCGGAAATTGGCCCGATGGTGAACGCCCACCCGACCAATCTCCGGAAGTGGATCCACCGCTTTAACCAGCGTGGCCTGCGCGGTTTGATTAGCGCTCGATCGGGGGGGCCACCGCCACGCTTCACCACGGCTCAGCGAGGGCAGATCGTTGAGTTGGCGCTGAGCAGCCCACGCGATCTCGGGCTCAGCTTCAGCCGCTGGACGCTCCATAAACTCGCGGAGCAGTGTGTCAAGCGCGGGATCGTGGACAGCATCAGCCACGAGTACGTGCGTCAGATTCTCCTGGCGGCCGACGCTGATTATCGCCATCCTACTCGCCGTAACGGTCATGCCGGCGGCAGGAGTACCCTTGGCGCCGGTTCCCGGGCTATTCGTAGCGAGCCGATCCGTACGCCCCGGGCGGCTGCGGCCGAGCGAGTCCGCGAGGCCCGCTTCAGCACCGGTACAGACTAGCATCGTGGCCCGACGGTGGCAGGCCGCATCACTCCACTGCGACCCCATATAAGGCCTGCCACCGTCCTCATCACTGCGGCGGACGACCGGGCCTCCGTTCACGCGCGGGGGGACCAGGCTACACGACAATGCCCACGGTCCCCTCTTTTTGTTCCTGCCACCTGCGACACCAATGAGCACTTCGGTAGCCTCGTCCAAGCAATCAGCGGCCGCACTCGCCGTGCAATCATCCACCGGAATCGGGGTGCGAGCAGGCACGGCCGTGGCCGTTACCTTCCTGGCGGCTGCCCTGCGGCTCTGGGGGCTCGGGCGTGAGAGCATCTGGCTCGATGAGGCCACGAGCCTCTTTCTCGCCCGGATGGATCTGCCGGCGCTCGTTGCCTGGACCGCGCACGATATCCACCCGCCGCTGTACTACATTCTGCTGCATTTCTGGCTTGTCTTCGGAACGTCGGAAGCGGCGCTGCGAGCGTTGAGCGCGGTGGCCGGTGTGCTGGCTGTTCCGCTGACCTGGATCCTTGGTGAGCGGCTGTGGGGCCGGCGGGAGGGACTGATCGCGGCGCTGCTGGTAGCGGTCGCCCCGCTGCACATCTGGTACTCTCAAGAAACCCGGATGTACGCCCTGGTCGCCCTCCTCGGGCTGGCGGCATCGTTCTGCTTCTGGCGGGCGATCGTCGCGGGCGGCGGCCCGCTCTGGCTCCTGGGCTACGGTGTGAGCCTGGCAGTCGGGCTCTACACGCACTACTACAGCCTGTTTGTTCTTGGCGGCCACGGAGCCTTCGTCCTGTGGTTGCTGATCACGCGGCCCGACCGGCGGAACCGGCTGGTGAGGTTCGCCCTGGCTACCGCGGTCGCCCTGCTGGCCTTCGCGCCGTGGATGCCGACGGTCGTTCGGCAGGTGCGGACGGGCGGCGGCGGCTGGGTCGAGCAGACCATCGGTGCGCCCGGACCGCGAGCCCTCCTCGATACCTTGATCGCATTCAGCCTCGGAACGGTGCCGAAGGCCCTGCCCGCCCTGGTTCGCCGTACGGGCTACTTCCTCTTTCTCGCCGCTGCCGGGTGGGCGATCCTGGCCGGGGTGGCCGGCCGCGGGCCCGTTCAGGTGACCCGCCGGCGGCGCGACGCGCTGGTCTTCGCTCTGTGTATCTCGGTGGTCCCGGTCCTCGTCGCGTGGACCATTTCGCAGGTCAAACCGCTCTTCTCCTTGCGCTACTTCCTGCCTTTCCTACCGCCCTTCCTGCTGCTGGTCGCGCATGGACTCGCGCGATTGCCCGGCCGGGGCGTGTGGGCGGGAGCCACCGTGGTGCTAGTCGCCCTGGCGTTGGCGGGGACGGTGCGGCAAGCCCAGATGCTGCAGAAAGACGACTGGCGGGACGCCGCGGCGATCATCGCGGACGCCGGGCAGCCTGACGACGCGCTGCTTTTCAGTCCGGGCTGGAACTACAAGGCCTTCGATTACTACGCTGCGAGGCGCTATCCTGAGATTGTGCTGCCGGTGCCGGTGCCGGCGACGATCGAGTCTGACCTTCCCGCGCATCTTCTGGCGCACGAGCGCGTCTGGTTACTCGATCAGCCCAATCACTATACCGATCCGGCCGGCCGCGTCCGTCGGTGGCTCACGGCCCACTGGCGCCGGGTGGCGAGCTACGACATTCGTGGTGTGGGAGCGGTGACGCTCTTTGAACGACTCCCATGAGTTTGCTTTCTCCTTCGGCTGCGGCGACCCGAGCGCGGACAGAGCTGCGGCTGCCGGTCTGGTGGCCGGTGGCAGCCCTGACCGTCCTCGCGGCGGCGCTGCGTCTCTTCCACCTGGGCCGCGAGAGCCTCTGGTTCGATGAGGTCTACAGTATCTGGGTCGCGCAGGGACCGATGTGGTCGCTGCCGACCCTATTGGCGTGGAAGGTGCCGTTCCCACTCTACTACAGCCTGCTCCACGGGTGGCTGCTTGTCTTTGGGCCGGGACCAGTGGCGCTGCGCCTCTTCAGCGTCAGCGCCGGGGTCGCCAGTGTGCCGTTGCTCTGGCGATTCACCGCGCGCCGGCTGGGCGCGGCGGCGGCGTTCTGGGCAGCGGCCCTGTTGGCCGTCTCGCCGCTGCACATCTGGTACTCCCAGGAGGGGCGGCAGTACGCCCTGGTCGTCCTGCTGGTGATTCTCGCGGCTGACGCCCTCCAGCACGCCCTGCTCGAGGATCGCCGGCGCGATTGGGCCGTTTACGCGCTGTGGGCGACAGCGGCCCTCTACACCCACTACTACGCCGGGTTCGTGCTCGCCGGTTTCGGCCTGGTCGCGCTCTGGTCGTGGTGGCACAAGGGCCACCACCGGGCCGGCTTTGTGCGTCTGGTGCTGGCCCACCTCACGGTAGGGGTGCTCTTCGCGCCTGAGCTGATCGTGCCACTCGGCCAGGCCCAGAGCGGGACCTGGAACTGGGTGGCGGCCAAATACGGGGTGCCCGGCCTGCGGCAACTGTATGATCTGGCAGCGGCGCTGACGTACGGCACCCTCTTCGACCCGAGCCCGCTGCTCAAGCTGGCCGTGTTGGGACTGTACAGCCTGGCCGCCCTGGTGGGCATCAGTGCCCTGCGCCGCGGGGAGGAGCGGCCGGTGCTGCTCCTTGTCGTTGCCTGGCTGGGGACGGCTCCGCTCCTGGCCTTCTTGATCTCCCAGATCGCCCCGCTTTTCCTGACTCGCTACCTCCTGCCGGTCCTGCCGGCCTACCTGGTCCTGGTCGCCGCCGGCGTCGGCCGGCTCAAACCGCCGTATGCCCGCCGGCTTGGGGGGGCGTTGTTGCTGGCGATGTCGCTTGTTGCCGCCCTCCCAATCTATGCCGGGGGCCTGAAGGAAGATTGGCGCGGGGTTGCTCAGGTTGTTGCCACCCAAGAGCAGCCCGGCGACCTCATCGTCCTCGTCGATGAGGACATCGCTATCCCGTTCGACTACTACTACACCGGACGGGCCGATCAACTTCGCATCTCGCGGGGTGTGACCGATCCGGCGAAGATTGGGGCGATGGTCGCGCCGGCCCTCGCCGGCCACGGGCGCCTCTGGCTGGTGGCCAGCCACGCCCCGGGCGAGCAAGTCAAGCATTGGCTGCTGGCCGCCCCCGGCCTGGTTCTGGTATCCCACCAGCCGTTTCAAGGGCTGGAGCTCATGCTCTTCCAGGTGGGACCAGGCTGATGCGCCGCTCGTTGGGGATCGTCGCGCTGCCACCGGCAGACCAGGCGCGTGCCAGGCCGGTGCGAGCGCAGGCCTCGGTGGCGATCGCGCCGTGGGGTGTCGTCCTGATATGGACCGCGCTGGCGCCGATCCTGACATGGCCCCTCGCCGCGCATCTGAGCACAGCAGTGGCGGGTCCTCCGGGTGATAATTTCGAGTACCTCTGGAAGGTCTGGTGGGTTCGCCACGCGCTGCTCGACCTCGGCCGCTCGCCGCTCTTTAACCCAGACATCTTCGCGCCGGTCGGCTACCCCCTCGCCCTGAGCGAGACAACCCTGGCCCATCTGCTTCCCAGCCTGCCGCTCACACTTGCGTTTGGTGAAGTCGCCAGCTACAACCTCCTCATGCTGGCCAGCTTCGTCCTGAGCGGGCTCGCGATGTGGTTGCTGGCGTGGCGGTTGACCGGCCAGCGGGGGGCGGCCTGGCTGGCGGGACTCGTCTGGGCCTTCAGCCCGTACCGTGTGGCGCACCTGGGGGCGGGGCATCTCCCATTGATGGGGACGGCCTGGCTCCCACTCTGTTTTCTGTACGCGGACCGGGCCATCCGGAGCGGGCGGCGGCGGGACGGC
>DOUV01000380.1:0-2737 GCA_003520455.1 Chloroflexota bacterium
GCGCGGCACGGGCACGTTGCGGTAGCTCTCGACGCGGCCGGCGCCGGTCGGGCGAACGCCGGCCGCGTCGGCACCGAAGAGGTCGGCGAGGGCCTTGTCGAGGATACCTCGGTTGAGAATAGTGACGCGCTCGCGGGGCAGCCCGTTGGCGCTGAAGGGCTGCCAGGCGTGGTCCCACTCGAAGGGCTCGTCGACGATACTGACCGACTCGCTGGCCAGTCGCTCGCCGCGCCGGAAACGGCCCTGCTCGTCGCCGAGAATTGAGGCGCGCAGCCCATCCACCTCGGCGGCGTGGCCAAAGGCTTCGTGGGCCAGGCCCTTCGCCAGGGCGTAGTCGATCAGCAGATCGGAGTTTCCGGCCGGGAAGTGGGGCGCTGTCAGCAGCGCCAGCGCGCGGTCGGCGGCGATGCGGGCTCTGACCAGGCCGCGGTCGAGCAGAGCCGGATCCAGGAGCAGTTCGGCCGAGGCGCTGCTGAGGGCGCTGCCGACCGTCGTGGCGTTGCCGTCGCCCTTGGCGGTGATGCTCTCGGCGAGCACCGCCCGCGGGCGGAACCAACTGACATCGCTGCCATCGGAGCGCGCGATGCGCCAGCTCACCTCGCTCTGCGACCAGCTCGTGCGAACGCTGAGCCGGCCCGCGGCCTCCCAGCCTCGAACGGTCGCATTGAGGTCGAGCAGCCGGCTCTCCAGATCGGTGAGAGCAAGCACGTCGTAGGCGTAAGGGGGCTGGATGATGGCGCGCTCGTTCAGCCGGGGCGCGCTGAAGACCGCACGTGAGGTCTGAAATCTATGGCGCTCGGCGGCGCGGGCGCTGACAATCGCACTGTCGAGCGCGGCCAGGGCACGGTCTCGGCCCCAGCCGTCCACGCTGGCGAAGGCGGTGTAACCGTCGGGGGTGAAGACCGAGAGGCCCCCGCCCATCGCGTGGCTGGTGCCGACCTCCTCCAGCTTCCCATTGACGACGAGCAAGGAGCGACTGCGGCGGTGTTGGAACCGGGCGATCACGTACACCCCGGCCAGTTCGGCGCGGTTCAGAAGATCGGCCAGGAGATTGTCGGCACTATCGGTGGGGAGGGACGCCTGTCCCGGGGCATTCCTCTCTCCCCCGTCGGTGACACGCAAGCGAGATGGTGTCACCGGGGATCATCCCGGAGGGTGAGGCGAGACCACCAGGGGCGGGGATGCCGCAGTGTCTCTCCGAGTGCAGGTTAGCAGGTTGTACGTCGGCACGGCCACCTCAAGGCACAACAACGTTTTCGCAACGATACACAGGGCATTTGCATCGCCCACCCTTCCAACCTTCAACCTTCAACCTGCCCCTCTGTAACCGACTGTGGGCGCAGGCGGTCGGCGCCGCGCGGCGTCTGGTAGTCACGCCAGTCGCGCCGCGGCGTTTCGCCGATCTGGCTCCACTCGGGGCGAAAGGCAGGCACGCAGATGGCCCAGAAGCGGAGGGTCTCATCGCCGGTTTCCAGCCAGTAGCCTGTTCCGGCCGGGAGCAGCATCACGTCGCGCGGACCGACGATCTGGCGCACATGGTCCTGGACGACAGTGGCGTGGCCTTCCTCGACGATCAGGATCTCATCGAACTGATTCTGGCGAGCCTCGCCCCGGCTCTGAGGTGGGGCGACGATATAGGCCACGCTATACCGTGAGGTGTTGGTCGTCGCCATCCCCAGCACCTCGGTGATGCGGTGGCCGTCGTGGGCCTCGAAGCTGCGAGATTCGGCCGGGTTTCGTTTCACGATTGCTCCTGATAGGTAACTGCAGAGGATAACGAATGGGTCGGTTTTGGTCTGCGCGCCGCCCAGCACAGGAGGCGCAGGAGACACCCCCCGCTGTAGAGACGGCCCACCGGGCCGTCTCTACTCGTCATCAAACGTTTCAACCTCGCTGGACCAGTTCTCGATGTGCTCGAAGAGGTTGTCAATCGCTTGGAGCACGAGAGCGGCGTTCCAGTCGTTGCCCTGCTGATCGGTCCAACCCTCTCGTTCCGGAAACTTGTCGCGAAAGTTTTCGGTGCGTTCGCGCCAGTGAGACAGCGTCTCGGTGGGATCAGCGGGCTCGCTGAGAACGCGCTTGATGAGCCGCTTCTCCGCGTTCCACTGGGACGTGAGTTGCGCGGCCACGTCGTCGCTCTGGCTGCTGCCGCGGCGTAGGCTGCCGCCGCGGGTCAGCGCATCGAGGGTCGCCAGGCGTTGCTTGAGAAGTTCGCGGGTGTTCATAGAAAATCGCTCCTGGAGACCCCCGGCTTCTCCCCTGCGGGGGACGCCCCAAGGTGACGCACTCGCTTGGGGACGCCCCTCAGGGCGAGCCGGGAGAGAAAAGGAGCGCAACGCGAGAGCAAAGTGAAAGCGGTGTCTCTGTCGCGCCTCTGTGCTACGATGAGGATGCGCTCACCCCCGCTGTCACGGGGAAGGCACTTTGGGAGGGCCGGTGACAGACGTTCGACCAAAGCAACAGTTACCCGAGCGCCCTTCACAATCGAAGGTAGGAGGTTGCGAGCGGGAATCGTCGCTCGCGTACGCCCTGAGGGGCGCCCCCAGACGCGGTGACCTCGCTCGGGCACCCCCCGCCGGGGGAAACCTTTGGCGTCAAGCCAGGAATCGTTTGCATCTTCGCTGCGGCCTGCGGGCCGTCGGGCTGCGGTCTGCCCTGAGGGGTACCCCCACCCCGCGGGGTACCCCCTACCCCACCGGGTACGCCCAAGCGAGCCGATCACGCCGGGGACCGCCCC
>DOUV01000380.1:2771-5243 GCA_003520455.1 Chloroflexota bacterium
GGGATTCCCCCGTAGGGGACAAGCGAGGTGATTCCGCTTGGGCTCCCCCCACGGGGGGAACCAGCCGGTGCTTTGATGCACTAGATGTGGATAGCTACGGGTCCACATTGAACGGCTCGCTCCATGCAGTAGGGCCAAGCTCCCGGCTTCTAGACGGGAGTCGTTGACACGCCGTCTCTCGTCGTTCACTGAGGCTCTCAGGGATAGACACACGTTCGTTCGGCCATCTTACCTCAGAATTGCGATGGGGGGAAACGTAACAGCCGAGAAACGATTCCGGGTCCAGTTGCGCCGCAACTGGACCCGGAGGCGCCGGCGCCAGGTTCAACTCAGCTCACGCTTGAGAATCTTGCCGGTGGCCGTCATCGGTAAGCTCTCACGGAACTCCAGGTAGCGGGGACGTTTATAAGCGGCAAACTGCTCCTTGCACCACTCGAGCAGTTCATCCTCGGTGGTCGGGTCGCTCGCTTGCCTGACGACGATGGCCTTGACCTCCTCGCCGAGCTTCTCATCGGGCACGCCGATGACCGCGACCAGGGAGACGGCCGGGTGGGTCATCAAGACCTCTTCCAGCTCGCGCGGGTAGACGTTGAAGCCGCCACGATTGATCATATCTTTCTTCCGGTCGACGATGAAGAAGTAGCCGTCCTCATCCTGGTAGGCGATGTCGCCGGAGTGGAACCAGTCATGGCGCATCGTCTCGGCCGTGGCCTCGGGCTTCTTGTAGTAGCCTTTCATGACGTTGTGACCGCGGATGACGATCTCGCCACGCTCGCCGGCGTCCAGGGGCTGGTCGTTGTCGTCGAAGATCTTCATCTCGGTGCCCCAGATCGGTACTCCAATCGAGCCAGGTTTCCGGGGCTTGTCACGCACGTTGAAGCTGGCGACCGGCGAGGTCTCGCTCAGGCCGTAGCCCTCGAGGATCATCACGCCGAACTGCTCCTCAAAGGCTCGCATCAACTCGACGGGCATGGCCGCACCCCCTGAGAGGCAGAGACGCAGCTTCTCCGCGATTTTGGGCACGTCGAATCGCTGCGCGACCTCGGGCACGTTGAGCATCGCCCAGTACATGGTCGGCACACCGGCGAAGAGGGTGACGCCCGCCTGCTGCATGGCGCCCAAGGCGGTGTCAGGCTCGAATCGGGGCAGCAGCACCACGGTGGCACCCGCGCTGAGGCCCGCATTCATGGTACAGGTCTGCCCGAACGAGTGGAACAACGGCAGCACGCCCAGGAGCACATCGTCGGGGGTGATCCCGACGAGTTTGTCGGCCGCGAACTGAGCGTTATAGAACATGTTGAAGTGACTCAGCTCGGCGCCTTTGGGTTGGCCGGTGGTGCCCGAGGTGTAGAGGATCACCGCCGTGTCATCCGGCATCGTCTGGACCGTGTCGAAGGTAGGCGGTTGCCGGTACATCACGCGTCCCAGCGTCGTCACACGCTCGTCCTGGATGGGAGGCGGGGTGGCGGGGTTGGCGCTGGCGATGATCAGCGTCCTGCACGCCGGCAGGTTCTGGAAGCCCTTGTAGGCCTCCTCGGTAAACATCTCGAAGGCGGCCACGGCGACGGCATCGCTATCGTTGAGGTGGTACTCGACCTCGCGACCCTTCAGCAGCACGTTGAGCGGGACGACAACGGCGCCAGCCTTCAAGATACCGTAGTAGGCGATAGGGAAGTAGGGCACATTGGGGAGCATCAAGGCGACCTTGTCGCCGCGCTGGATGCCGATCGCCCGCAGCCCATTGGCAAACTGGTTGGCGGCGCCATTCAGCTCGGCATAGGAGAGCCGCCGATCTCCCATGACAATCGCCGGCCGGTGAGGGTGCTCCTTTACACTCGCTTCCAGCAACGTCGCCAGATTGAGCATTGCCCAGGCTCCTTCCTCGGTTGGTGATAATGGGTTCACACTTTCTGTACAAGTGGCGCGTCCGCCCCCCCTTTTACAGAAAGTGAGATACGCCCTCCGGTTGGTTCAATGCGGTGCCAGCTGGCGCCGCGCAGGGGCTCCAGTATAGCAGGAGTCGGGGCAGCGGGACAAGAGGGGGCTGCAAAAGTGTCGGGAAGCCGCCTCACACCTGTTCAGAGAACTGGCAAGACCACACTGCCGGGCGCGCGGTTACGGCAGACCCGCGGTGAGGTTGGCGAACCGGCGACGCTCGCCAGGACCAGCCGGCGGCTGCCACTGTGCCGTGAGGGGACTCAGGCATTGGATGCGAACTGAGTGCTCAGGATTAGAGCCTCGACGGTTTGACCCGCGGCGACATCGCCGTGACCGTAGGGCAGCTCGACCAGGGCGTTGGCGCCGACCATGCTGAGCAGACGGCCGGAGCCCTGGAAACCGGTGATGCGCGCGTGGAAACGGCTGTCGCTTCGGTCGTAGTGGACGATCGCGCGCTGGAACTCGGTGCGGTCCTCCGAGTGGCTGGCCGGGTGATCGAGCACCACGGGCAGACGCGGCCGGAAGACGACCGGG
>DOUV01000380.1:5308-5789 GCA_003520455.1 Chloroflexota bacterium
TCCCGCCATGAGGCGCAGCGCCGGCCGCACGAAAATCTCGAACGAGACGAGGGACGAGACCGGGAAGCCGGGCATCGCAAAGAAGGGTTTCCCCTGCACTGTGGCGAAGGTCACCGGCTTGCCGGGTTTGGTGTAGACCCGCCCAAAGTGAACCGTGCCCAACTCTTCCAGCAGTGGCTTGACCAGGTCCAACTCGCCCATCGAGACACCGCCGCTGGTCAGGACGGCGTCGTTCGTTTCCAGACCGGCGCTGATGAACGCCTCGAGGGCGGCGCGGGTATCGGGCGCCAGCCCTAAATCGACCGGTTCACCCCCGGCCTCCACTACGGCCGCCATCAGACTGAAGCGGTTCGAGTCGCGAATCTGGCCCGGCGCAGGGTGCTGGTCGGGCTCGACGATCTCGTCGCCGGTTGACATCACCCCCACGCGCGGGCGCGGGTGGACCCGCACCCGGGTGCGGCCCACGGTGGCCAGCAACCCG
>DOUV01000106.1 GCA_003520455.1 Chloroflexota bacterium
GATACTGTTGGTAAATTCTAGGCAGCCTTTGGCTGGAGCGCCTTGAAAGCAGAGATCCGTGTGGGAGCGAATGGGCGCTCTTCCCGCCAGGCATTGAACCGAATGAGATTAATGGCGGCAGCCGTGGCGACGTGCTGGAAGTGGGTTTTCTCCAGGCCGAGGTAGCGGCTGCGGCGCAGGCCAAAGGTGCGGGTGCCTTGGGAGATGGTGCCCTCCACCCCGGCCCGGACTTTGTACTGGTCTTGAAAGGCCTCCGTGGTTTGGCGGTGGCGGGCGACCTGCAGGGCCGCATGCACGGGTTGAGGGCGCACTTTGAGCTTCCGTGGCTTGGTGGCGGCTTTGGTACAGCGGGATCGGGCGGGACAGGCCAGGCAGGTGGCGTGGTCAAAGTGAATCGTGATCACCGGTTGGCCGCGATCATCGACCCCCTCGGACCAGAGGCGGGAGCGCTGCCCTTGGGGACAACGCGCCTGGCGGGCGTCCCAATCCAGGTCGAAGTCGGCCAGGGCGAAGCCTTCCGGGGCGCGGGCTTGCCAGCTACTGTCGTCCCGCACCGGACCGTAGAGCTCGATCCCGTACTGCCGCTGGGCGCGCTCCAACAGGTCGGCATCGGTATAGCCCCCATCGACCACATGCCGACCGGGCGTGAGGTGCTTGGCGTGGAGGGCGGCATGCACCGCCGCGGTTTCTTCAACATCGCCCGTCGTCGCGGGAGTGGTGACCACATGGGTGATCAGATGAGGCCGATCGGGGTCGCAGCACTCGGTGAGATGCACCTTGTAGCCGACCCAGCGCGTACTGCGTTTGGAACTGAAGCGGGCGGCCAGATCAAAAGGGGATTCGATCAATTGCTTCCCCGGGGGCAGCTCCTCGGGCCGCCGCCAGACCACTTGGCCGTCCTGGACCGTGGACTGCTGCTGCCAAATCTGGCGGGTGCTCTCGACGGCCGGCAGCTGGCGGAGCCAGTCCGCTGTCTCGGGGTCGGCGAGGACCGTGAGCAGCTGCTGTCCATCGGCACCGATCTGCACCGCGAGGGCCTGCCGCTCGCGCTCCGTCGCGGGCAAGCGGGTCGCTTCAAAGCGGGTGCTGTAGCGATCGTACCACTCGGGCGGGACTTGCACCCGCAGCCACTCGGGGGCGGCGACCGCCAAGCTATTCAAGAGGTGCCGCAGGGTTTCGCCGACCAACTCCAGCCGGTTCAGCTGCCGGACCGCCGCCAGCACATGGGTCGAGTCGGTGCGCTGGGTCCCACCGGCCGTGAGCAGGCCGAGCGCCTGGAACCGCTCCAGCATCGCATCCACCAACCGGGCTTCGAGTCCTCCCGCGATCAGCCGCGCGCGAAACTCGCTCAGCACGCTATAGTCGAAGCCAGGATCGGTCAGTTCCAGCCCCAAGGCATACTTCCAGTCGATCCGGCTGCGAACCGCGTCCGCCGCTTGCCGATCGCTCAGGTCTTCGGCAAACTGCATCACCGTCACCAGGGCCAACCGCCCAGGCGACTCAGCCGGCCGACCGCGCGTCGGAAACAACGCCGCGAAGACCTCGTCGGCGTAAAAGATGCCTAACTCGTCGCGCATCCGCAGGTACACGTTCCCGTTGGGAAAGACCGCTTGGGCCACCCGCACGGTCTCCTCCGGAATGGTCGATGCGTCGTGCTTCATCAGTGACATCGGGGCCGCTCCCTTCCTGAATCCGGCATCGGGTGAGGCCCCTATTCTGATCTGGTTCCTGCCTTTTGTCATCTCGCGAGCCAGACCGAATTTACCAACAGTATCTTTCTAACCGTGGGAGTGTCAATTCTGGAAGGGCTGAGGCTCGGGAATTTCGTCCTTCTTCAGCTCACCGGTCACCGGATCCACGCCGGTCTTAAGCGAGGCGTTGGCCAGGTCAACCCGAATCTGTTCGAGGTTTTTCGCGATCGCGTCGGGAATCGCCTGTCCGGCGTCGTGGAACGGTGCATACGTGATCCCACCATTGGCCGCGTCCAGGATGTAGAGGCTGCCACCGGCGAAGCTGTCGCTGAAAATCCCGACGATCTGGTCATACACGCCCAGGTCAACCCGCTTGACGGCGCTGGAGAGGAGCTTGTCGGCACCGGGAGTCGAGCCGCTGCCGAAGGTGGTGAAGTACTCGTCCTGGTCCACCCCGATGACCCAGATGCCCTGCTCGGCGGCGCGCTTGATCCCACCCGAGCCGGTCGGGCCGCCCGCGCCGAAGATCACGTCGGCCCCCTCGCCCATGAACTGTTCGGCGGTTGAGGCCCCCGCCGCCGGGTCCGTGAAGCTCGGCACGTACACCCCGAGCGTGTTCCCATCGGGGTTCACGTAATGGCAACCGTTCTCGAAGCCGTTACGGAACTTGACCACAGGCGGGATGTCGATTCCGTAGACCGCCCCGACGGTCCCGCTCTCGGTCATCATGCAGGCAAGGGCGCCGGCCAGGAAACCGCCCTGATCCTCGCGGTATTGGATCCCCACCAGGTTCTTGGGCGGATTCTCGAAGAACTGGTCCACCCCGATGAACATCACGTCGGGGTTGGCCTGGGCTGCCTTCAGGGTGGCGTCGGCAATCAAGAAGCCGACCGTCACGATAGCGTTGAAGTTCTCGCTCACACAGGTGTTGATGTTCTGGTCGTAGTCGGTCTGTGATTGCGTTTCGATGAAGTCGCTCTGCAGCTCGAATTCCTCAGCCGCACGCTTCATGCCTTCATAGGCAAACTGGTTGAACGTCCCATCGTTGATCCGGCCCACGTCCGTCACCAGACAGACTTTGAATCCCTCGGGTGGTTGCGGCTTGGGCAGAACCGTTTCCGAGATCTTTGTCTTCAACTCGCCGGAGACCGGGTCCACACCCGTATCGATGCTACCATCCGCCAGGCCCGTGCGAATCTTTTCCAATTGGACCGCGGCCCAGCGCGGAACCTGCGGGCTGGCGTCGTGGAACGGTGCATACGTGATCCCACCATTGGCCGTGTCCAGGATGTAGAGCCCACCACCCGCCCATAGCTTGCTGTCGGGCTGTACCAGGCCCTTGATCTGGTCATACACGCCCAGGTCAACCCGCTTGACGGCGCTGGAGAGGAGCTTGTCGGCACCGGGAGTCGAGCCGCTGCCGAAGGTGGTGAAGTACTCGTCCTGGTCCACCCCGATGACCCAGATGCCCTGCTCGGCGGCGCGCTTGATCCCACCCGAGCCGGTCGGGCCGCCCGCGCCGAAGATCACGTCGGCCCCCTCGCCCATGAACTGTTCGGCGGTCGAGGCTCCCGCCGCCGGGTCCGTGAAGCTCGGCACGTACACCCCGAGCGTGTTCGCCTGGTCGTTGACATAGCGAACGCCCTGCTCGAAGCCGTTGCGGAACTTGACCACAGGTGGGATGTCGATTCCGTAGACCGCCCCGACGGTCCCGCTCTCGGTCATCATACCTGCCAGCGCGCCGGCCAGGAAGCCGCCCTGGTCCTCGCGGTACTGGATCCCCACCAGGTTCTTGGGGGGATTCTCGAAGAACTGGTCCACCCCGATGAACATCACGTCGGGGTTGGCCTGGGCGGCCTTCAGCGTGGCGTCGGCAATCAAGAAGCCGACTGTCACGATGGCGTTGAAGTTCTCGCTCACACAGGTGTTGATGTTCTGGTCGTAGTCGGTCTGCGATTGGGTTTCGATGAAATCGCTCTTCAAGCCGAATTCCTCGGCCGCACGCTGCATGCCTTCATAGGCAAACTGGTTGAACGTTCCATCGTTGATCCGGCCCACGTCCGTCACCAGACAGACGCTCTCAACCGGGCCCATGGCTGCGGCGGTCTGCCCGGTGGGCTCTGGCGCCGCCGCCTGAGTTGCCTCGGGGGCCTGAGTCGGTTCGGGAGCCTTGGTAGGCTCGGGGGCGGTCGTCGGGGCGGGGGCTTGTGTGGCTTGGGGCGCTTGGGTCGGGGGGGCTACGGTCGGTTGGGCCCCCCCACAAGCGGTGAGGGCCACCAGGACCGCAAGCAACATTAGGAAAGTCAGCAACTGTTTCATAGACTTTCTCCTCCTTCGCGAGCGGGCCGCGTACGCCAGGTGGCACGCGGAACCAGGCATCACGCGATGACGCCTGCGACGTTGCAGGCGGGGCCATTATAAGGCACTCACCCATGGGTGACAAGACGCCCTTGTCACTTGTGTATAGCGCAGAAGTGTGGTCGAGGGTGGGAGCGCCGCCCACACGCAGGGCCGAGCAGGCGATGCTCACACCGGCTGGCCACGTTGTGGCGCGCTCCCCTTGGGGGACAGGCCCCGGCAGGACTGCCCCCATCTCCCCACGGCCCGGCGGTGGTTGGCCGCTGAGTGAAGTCAGCGTGCGTGGCGCTGACGTTCAAAGCCATGGCCTGGTCAGCCCGAGGCCCCCCCTGACTTGTCAGCTGGTTCACCCAGGTGTCGGCGCCAGGGGCCCCGCCTGATCATGGCTCGCCCCCGGCTCCCCTCGGATCCCCCGACCCCGGCAGGGCGGGCCTGGATCTGGCGATCCAGGTGGAGCAATGGGGGGACGACTGCTCCGGACGGTGTCATCTTTCGGATGATAATGGTTCTCCACCACTTTATGTGAAAAGGGCAGAGTCAGATGGACTGGGGATAACCCAGCCCCTGCTTACGCGGCAGATCGAAACTGGCTCTCCCATACATTTGCTGCGGGCACCGGGGGGCCTCGCGGCACGATGTCTGGTGACTTGCGCTGGCGGTGCCTCGTGGCATACTGCGTGCTTGCAAGGAGCGGCGACTTCGTTCCGAACAGAAAGGATGACGCCCGATGCGCTTTGTACCTCGCAAACTCTTCTTGACGCGCGGCGTTGGCATCCACAAGGAGAAGCTCACGAGCTTCGAGATGGCCCTGCGAGAGGCCGGTATTGCCCATTTTAATATCGTGCGGGTCTCTTCGATCTTCCCACCCGGTTGCCGCATCATCGACAAAGAGGACGGGTTGGCCCTCCTTCAAGCAGGCGAGGTGGTTTTCACGGTACTGGCCGAGATGGCGAGCAATGAGGCCGGCCGGCGAATCGCAGCTACGATTGGAATCGCTCGTCCGGCCGACCCAACCAAGTATGGCTATCTTTCCGAGCATCATGCCTACGGCATGACCGAACGGGAAGCCGGTGACTACGCCGAGGACCTGGCAGCGACAATGCTGGCTACAACTCTCGGCATCCCTTTCGATCCTGAGAAGGACTACAACGAGCGCCGCGAACAGTACCGCATGGGCGGCGAGATCGTGGACAGCACCAGCATCACCATGGCCGTTGAAGCCGCGCCGGGAGGCGTCTGGACGACGGTGCTGGCAGCGGCCGTGTTGATCTGAGATGATGGGAACCAACGGAGCAGACCAGGTTGAAGTTTGTCTCAGTCTCATTAGCAGCCCGGCGGTTGCCTGTCCTGACCGCCAGGTCAAGGAAACCGCGGCTGGGGGCCTGCCCCCCGACAGGGTGCCCCTCATGCAGGGTTGGCGTCAGGGGGTACCCCGCACCCCCTGCGGGGGGAGCCCTCCCCCGCGGGGTACGCCCTACCCCACCGGGTACGCCCAAGCGAGACGTGCCCTGTGG
>DOUV01000102.1 GCA_003520455.1 Chloroflexota bacterium
AAGGCAATTGAGGGACACTATCCGAGAATGGACTACAAGAAGATCCCCCTCAACGAGCAGGTCGAAGTGCTCTCCCTCATTGGAAACATCGCTATGAACAATGGTGAGCCCAAGGTTCATGCCCACGTTGTGGTCGGCACGTCCGATGGCACGACGCGCGGCGGCCACATCGCGGAGGCCCATATCTGGCCGACGCTGGAAGCCGTCGTCGAGGAGTTGCCCAAGCACCTGCAACGCGAGACCGACCCTGAGACGGGGCTCGCGCTGATTCACGTGTAGGCGGCGCGAGCTTTCGACGAACCTCGCCTTCTTTTATTGAGGCAAGGTTCGAGAGTGCTTTCCAGTGTGACACACAAGGCTAGTTCTCGGACAGGTGTTGGATCGTTACCGTGGCCTTTCTCGTGCTGGTTTTGTTGGGCGCCCGTCCTGTTGCCTTCGGCATCGCTCTCCTCGGAAGTGGGCTCAGCTGGCGAGAGCGGGTGGTGGCCGCCTGGTTCGGGCCAAAGGGCTTCGCGTCGGTGGTCTACGGATTGTACATCCTGGCATCTGGGGCGCCCGATGCGCGACGGTTGTTTAACCTGACGGCGGTTGTTGTTGCCGGCTCGATCATTGCGCACTCCTCAACTGATGTCGTCGTCGCACGCTGGTTTCAGGGGCAGGAGTCGGAGCAGCCGATGGTACCTGAATAAACGTACTCGTTGCTCGGATGCTCAACCGGCAGGTTGCCGGTTGAATTTGGAATTGGTGGGAGACAACCATTCAAAAGAGGTAATTGACGATGCAAGAGACGAAGGACAAGCCTTCTTTTTCCAAGCGAGCAGAAGAGCGCAAGGAGCGCGTGCTGACAAAGAAGGAGTCCTCGATCACGCGCGGAATCTCCAAAGCCATCGTGATCAAAGATGGGAATCCTTTCTTCCTCAGCGAGCCGGACGGCAGCGTGCCGATGGATAGAGCTCACGGGTTCGGCCTCTACTATCACGATTGCCGGTTTCTCAGCGGCTATGAACTGAAACTGGCCGATGTCAAACCTGGCGCCCTGGCTTCGAGCGCGGAGCGCGGCTTCAGGGCCCATTTCGAGCTGACCAATCCTGACATTCGGATGGAGAATGGCAAGCTCATCGCCAAGGAACAGATCGGGGTGGAGTGGATGCGCACGATCGATAGCGACAGGCTGGCACTCCATGATGTCTTCTCATTTCATAATTTCGGGCTCGAGCAGGTTGAGTTCCCGCTTTCGCTTACCTTCCGGGCAGAATTTGAAGACATTTTCGTCGTTCGTGGCTTACTCCGTGAGGCGTTGGGCACATTACACCCACCAAGTTGGCAGGACGACGTCCTCTACTTTCTCTATGATGGGAAGGACGGCCTTCACCGGAGCTTGACGATCGATTTTTCCCCTGTGCCCGAGTCAAGGGACGGTACGACGGCCCACTTTCAGATTGCGTTGGAACCTCGTGAGACCAGGCAGCTTATGGTTTCACTCTTTATCGCCGAATCGTCCAATCGTAGCGACGTTCGACCTCAGGCGCACCCTCAACCGGAGCTCAAGCGCATCGAGGAAAGCCTCGATCGGTCCGCGGAGGAGTGGCTCAGCAAGTATACCGAGATTCACGGTGATAGCCTGATCCTGGACCGGGCTGTCGAGCGTTCGTTGCGCGATTTGCGAATTCTAGGAAGCTCGATCGCCAACGAGGGGTTCTTCGCGGCCGGTGTGCCGTGGTTCGCCACCTTGTTCGGGCGTGACAGCCTCGTCACTGCCCTCCAAACGCTCGCCTACGATCCGCAGATCGCGGAGCATACCCTCCGGTTGTTGGCCCAATATCAGGGCCAGCATGTGGACGAGTGGCGGGACGAGCAGCCTGGCAAGATTTTGCACGAACTCCGAGTTGGAGAGTTGGCCCGGTTGGGAGAGATCCCCCAGACTCCGTACTACGGCACCGTTGATGCCACTCCACTTTTCCTGATCCTTGTCGGTCAGCATGCTGCCTGGACGGGGGATCTGACCGTTTTTCACGACCTGCGGGATCACATTGAGCGGGCTCTCACCTGGATTGCCAGGTATGGGGATGAGAATGGCGATGGCTACGTCGAGTACTATGGCAAATCGGAGAAGGGCTTGATCAACCAGGGCTGGAAGGACTCCGGCGATGCGATTGTGAACACCGATGGGAGTCTGGCTACGCCCCCGATCGCCCTGGTCGAAGTTCAGGGCTACGTGTATCGGGCCAAACTGGCCCTGGCCGATCTGTACCAGCGGGCCGGTGAGCCGGAGCGGGCGAACCAACTCAGGCAGGAAGCGGAGGATCTTCGGGCACGATTCAATCGCGATTTCTGGCTCGAAGACAAAGGGTTCTACGCGTTGGCGCTCCAGGCCGATCAGCGACCGGCGGCAGTTCTGTCGTCAAACCCAGGCCAGGCGCTCTGGACAGGAATTGCCGACCCGGATAAGGCGCAGCGAACCGTTGAAGCGCTCATGGGTGATGATATGTTCAACGGCTGGGGCATCCGCACCCTCTCAGAGAAAGAGCGGCGCTACAACCCGATCGGGTACCATTTGGGAACAGTCTGGCCGCACGATAACTCGATTATCGCGGCCGGATTCCGGTGCTATGGCTTCGATGATGCTGCCTGCCGCATCTTTCACGGTATTGTGGAGGCCGCCAGGCATTTCGACGCCTACCGGCTGCCAGAGCTTTTCGCCGGCTTCACTCGCGAAAAGTACGGGATTCCTGTTCGCTATCCGGTTGCCTGCCACCCACAGGCCTGGGCTGCCGGCAGCATTCCGTTTCTCATCGAGACATTGTTGGGGTTGGTGCCGGAGGCGTTTGAGCACCGGCTCCGGATCGTCCGGCCGATACTGCCGGATTTCATCAACCAGCTTGAGGTTCGCCGCCTCAGGGTGGGGAAGGCCTCCGCCGACCTGCGCTTCGTTCGGACCTCGGAGGGGCGCGTGAGTCCCAACGTGCTCAAGATTGACGGCGACCTGGACGTCGTGGTGGAGCCTGAGATCTCCACCGCGCCGGCCGCACTGCACTCCGGCCAGCCGTCAGGTGGCTCGTGAGTGGCCATGGGGCACCGCTCCGCCCTTCCGTTCGGGCCTCGAGATTCGATCGTGGCGCCATATTTGCTACGACAGGGTCAGAACGACCACGGCAACCCGCAGCGTAGAAAGGCGATCATCTGACTGGCGCGTGCGGGAACCGCAGGAATCAGTGTGAGCAGAGTATGGTCTCGAAAGAAGGGTTGTTATGAGTGCATCGAGAATACCTGAGGTTGTCGTTATCACCGGCGCCTCGGCGGGGGTCGGCCGCGCGACGGTCG
>DOUV01000060.1:0-2424 GCA_003520455.1 Chloroflexota bacterium
ACCAGGCTCCTGAAGGACGCCGGCCCGACGGACCCGCGTCGGTCTTCAGCGGCCGGCCGAAGCCCCACGATCACGACTCCGGCGCGTCGCACCCCAGCTCTCCGCGGCGGCATGTGCCTGCGAACCGAGCCGAGGCGGACAGCGGGACGCGGTCAGGCCAGGAGGACCTGCTCACTGGGTTGGAGAAGCCAGCTCCTGCGGTATTCGGTTGGCCGCCGCAGGTATGCTATGCTATAGGGTGGTAACCTCCGTAGAAGAAAGCGTATTGTATGCCAAACCTGCTTGCTTACTGGCCGGCAGCCGACGGCAGTCTTCGTCGGCTGAAACGGATCACCATCGCTGGCCCATTGCTCTTCATCGGCCTGCTCGAATTTGTGCGCCACCAACTCCTCGCCGCTGACGTCGCGGCGCCGGTCGCCCTCATGCTCGTTGGCGCCGTGCTCGTCACCGGCTCCTGGCTCTTTGCGGAGTGGGTGTTTGGCCTCATCGCCGACCTGCAGGCTCGCCTGGAGACCGCGCTCGCTGAGGCGCAACGCGAACGGGCCCGGCTGCTGGCGGTGCTGGACGCCTCCGCCGACGGCATCTACGTCGTCGAGCCGGGCGAACAGATTAGCCTCGTCAACCGCACGCTGGAACGATTGTTGGGCCTGCCACGCGAGAAGATGATTGGCCAGACCTGTTTCGGCCACACCCTCACCCGCACCCGGGACGGCCGGCTGCTCTGCGAATCCGCCTGCCCCTTCCAGGAACCGACCCGTCACCGCTATCCCACCGAGATCACCGCGCAGACGGCCAATGGGCTACGCTCGCTCGAGATTGCTTCCGGTCGTATCCTGGGCCTTGATGGCCAGGTCGAGGGGGTGGTCCACGTGCTCCGCGACCTCACGGCTCGCAAAGAGATCGAGCGTCTGCAGGACGAGTTCATCTCCCTGGTCTCGCACGAATTGAAGACCCCCCTGAACCATATCAAGGGCTTTGCGAGTACCCTGCTTCAGGAAGATGTGGAGTGGGATCGCGAGACCGAACGGGACTTTTTGGAGACGATCGACCAGGAGGCCGACCGGCTGACGCATCTCGTCGAGAATATCCTGGAGATGGCCCGGCTGGCCAACGCCCAAGAAGGGGCGTTCCTCGAACTGGACTGGCATGCACCTGCCGACATGATCAGCGCCGTGATAGAACGAATGCGTGCCTTCGTCGACGATCATCACTTTGTGCTGGAGATGCCCGCCAGCCTGCCTCCGCTGCGCTGCGACCGGCGTACGGTTGAACTGCTGCTCAATAACCTCTTGGACAACGCCGTGAAATACTCGCCGTCCGGCACGACCGTGACTGTCCGAGCGTGCTCAGAAGCGGAGACTTTGAAGGTGGTGGTGATCGACGAAGGTGCGGGCATTCCGGCCCACGTCTTGCCGCGCGTCTTCGAGCGCTTCTACCGGGGGGCTAACCGCCAGCGCGCCCCGGGCACGGGCCTTGGTCTGGCGATCTGTCGCCGGGTAGCCGAGGCGCACTGCGGCACCCTGACTGCCGCGAGCGCGCCCGCTGCCGGCTCAACGTTTACCCTGATGTTGCCACTAGAAGGACCGAACGATGAACAAGCCCCGCGTTTTGGTGGTTGACGATGAACCGCCGACGGTCAAGCTGTTGAGTGCCAACCTCAAGGCGCGAGGGTACGACGTGCTGGCGGCCTACGATGGTCTCGAAGCGCTGAAACTCGCCCGCGAAAACCTCCTCGACCTGATTGTCCTTGACTTGGGCCTCCCGGGCATGGATGGTTTCGCTGTCTGTGAGGCGGTACGCCACGAGAGCCAGGTACCAGTCATCGTGCTCTCGGCACGCGGCCGTGAGAAGGACAAGGTTCGGGCCCTGGATCTGGGCGCCGATGATTATCTGACCAAACCCTTCAGCGTGGAGGAGTTGCTGGCGCGGGTACGCGCCGTTCTCCG
This sequence comes from Chloroflexota bacterium, assembly GCA_003520455.1. The sequence continues at coordinate 1,947 of DOUV01000060.1, forward strand.
CCGTACGGCTCCCGCCGAAACTATCGCGCGCACGGCCTATGCCGCTGGCGACCTGGTCGTGGATTTCGAGAGCCGGCGCGTGACCCTGAATGAGGAGCCTGTCGAATTGACCCCGATCGAGTACCGGCTGCTGGCGCACCTGGCCCTGAACGCTGGGAAAGTACTCACATACCGCGCGCTGCTCCAGGCTGTATGGGGACCGGAGTACGGCGATGAGAAAGAGTACGTCTGGACCTACATTCGGCGCCTGCGCCAGAAGCTTGGCGAGGACCAGGACCAACCACGCTACCTGCTGACAGAACCTGGGGTCGGCTACCGTCTGGCTGCCTCGTGACACTCCCCCGGTTACGCCCTGCGGGGCGTCCCCAGGCGAGATCGCCTCGCTTGGGCGTCCCCCACAGGGGAGAAACCGGGGGCTTCTTGGGGCGAATGCCCTACCCCGCGGAGTACCCCTACCCCGCGGGGTACCCCCAAGCGA
>DOUV01000060.1:2461-3857 GCA_003520455.1 Chloroflexota bacterium
GGGATTCCCCCGTAGGGGACAAGCGAGAGCGTCTCGTAGGGGACTCCCCCGTAGGGGACAAGCTACGTGCGCCGTGTCCGGGCGAACTACCCGGCTTGTGCCGGGATACTTTGAGAGGATGCACGAATTGGACAGCGTTCGGTACGCTTCGACCGGGAGCCATATCACCGTCGTGCCCAAGGGCGAGGATGTTGGTTGCGCCGATCACGTCACGCGGCGCGGTCGCCCCACACTTGCACTTGAACACGCGACGGTGCTTGCTCCGCTCGCCGCAGCCGGGGCACGTCTGCGACGAATAGGCTTCCGAGACGACGAGAGCGCCCGCCGTCTTAGAGTCCAGTTGGCTGATAAGCCTGGCGTTCCATGCCTGGCTGACTTGCTGCGCCTGCTTGCGCCCGATCCGTATGCCCGCATCGTTGAAGGGCTTGCCCACATAGCACGTGGCGTTCGGGAAAGCGTCGGCAACTTTGCGGGTCGCCTTGTGACAGATGTCCCGCATCCGGCGCCTGGCCTTGTCGAGCATCTTGCGCTTTCGTCGTTGCAGTCGCTTCCACCGGCGCGAGCCTTCGATCAGTTGGCTCTGCCTGGCCTGGATGCTCGCCAGTCGTTTGTTGCGCCACTGCACGGTGGCCTTGGCTTCGCGCCCACTGACCAGGATCGCCCGCTTGCCGTCGCTCGCGGCAATCAGGGTATTGACGCCAAGATCGACGCCGACAACGGTTGCTTGCGGCCGGGACTCGTCGGGGATTTCGCAAACCAACAGCACCCGACCATAGCACAGCCGCACTTCCATCAGCCGAGCAGGAACCGTGACCGTATCGGGAATCCGAACCCGCAGCGTGCCGCTTCTCCCGGTGGGCAGGATCAAGCGACCGTCCCGAATCCGGGCATCCTGGTTGGTATACACCACATCTCGATAACGCGGCTTGCGCCACGGGTAGCGCGTTTCCGTGTGGCCGTTCTTGCGAAGCTGGCGGGTGGCGTTCACGGCCTCGCAAAACTCACCGATAACCTGTTGCGCCGATTGCGCGCTCAGGTTCGGGTACTTGCGCCTGGCCCACTTTTGCCAACGCCCTTTCGAGGGCCACTTCCAGTTGAGCCGCCGTATCCGGTGGTGGCGTTCCACCACATCAGACCACAGCCGAGCGGCTTCCTTGCGCGCTTGGGTGAACGTGCGCCATTCGGTATTCGATTGGGGAAGCCAGTTAATTTCTATTGTGCGATAGCTCATACTGGGATGATAGCACCTTGGCGCGACAGAGCGCCACGTTTTTCGCTTTGGATTTTGCCTTGCGCGCGATTCACCACCCGGCTTCCCCCCTATGGGGGGCGCCCTACCCCACTGGGTACGCCCTACCCCACCGGGTACGCCCAAGCGAGCCGTGCCCTGTGGGGC
>DOUV01000059.1:0-4728 GCA_003520455.1 Chloroflexota bacterium
GGGGACAAGCGAGACCGTCTTGTAGGGGTCTCCCCCGCAGGGGACAAGCGTCCACGTGGACGCGACGGGAGCCCCCCGTGGGGGAGCCCCTGAGGGGGCTCTGCCTACCCCGCGGGGTAGGCCGACGCCCGGCGCGCCCTGCGGGGTGCCCCCTGACGCAGACCCTGCAGTGGGTACATCCTGTAGGGGGGCACGCCTCCAGCTGCGACTTCAGTCGCCCGGCTCTCGCCCGACACAACGACGCCTTGACCGATCCTCTAGGCACCGACGATCTGGGGCGTGGGCCAGCGCGCCCAGAGCAGCGCCACAAGCATGCCAATGTCGACCGCCGCCCCAATCAGCATGGTCCGGCTCCAGAAGAGCGCGATCACCAGCAGCGAGATGGCGGCGCCGGCAGTCGCCAGCGCTCGCCACCACCCCTGGTGGAAGGTGGCGCCCACCCCGGCCGCGAAGAGGACGAGGAGCGCCGCAATCCAAAGCGCCGCCCCGAGCGAGTGAACGCTCGCTGCGGGCACCCCCAGGCTGCTCAAGAGCCACGAACCGCGCTCCGGTTGCCGACCCCACAGTGTTGTGATGTTCCAATGAGCAAACCCATGGATCATCAGCAGCAAACCAATCACGATGCCGGCAATGATGGTCATCAGACCTGCCCTCCTTTCGAGTATTCGAGAGATCCCCGTATTCCCGGTTCTGTTCGGACATTGGGATGTCAAAGGGAAAGGCTGTACCGAAGGAGTCGTGAAGAGGAACGTCTGGGAAGAGAGGAACAGCTCCCTGTAACTTAGGGTAGCCTTCAAAAACGCATCGTCACCGGGGAGATGTAATCAGAGTCCGTGACAAATAGCACTTCATGCGTGGAATCGGTCAGAACCTTCTTGGGCCTACTACGCACTCCTGTAAGTTCATACGACCTCTCAGAAAATATTCATACACGGAGGCTGCCTGGTTCAGAGCGAGGCTCATCGATTCGGGAAGCCGCCTATCTTTGTGCGGAATCGGCATATTCGCATTGGGGAGCAATTGACGCAGCATCAAATGAATGGAAGCGATAGAGATCATCACTGCACTATTCCACCCATGACGCCCATACTCTTTGCTGAGGCGCCGGCAGCGGTTGAGCCAGGTTGTGATCCATTCCACACTGTGTCATTATGACTGTTTCTGTCAAATCATGTTCCAACCACACTCCAAACAACCTTCACCCATCGTCACCACCGCCCACCATCCAGTCGGCGTGAGCCGCCTTGAGCTGTGAGCCCTGGAATTTATTCCTGGGCGGCGCGTGCCATCACCCCCCGGCCGATGCGCACAGCTCCACCAGCCAGCGTGAGCATTCGACCAAAGCTTTTCACGATATGCTCAGCAAATCTAGCAGATTTGCACCCAAACATTTCCGATCGCCCTCTGAGCCCGGGAATTTATTCCTGGGCGCCGCGTGCCATCACCCTCCGACCGCTGCGCCCATCTCCACCAGCCGGCTTGCGCCTTCGACCAAAGCTTGGCACCCTCATCCATCTTCCCCACCGCCAACCATACAGTCAGCTTGAGCCTTCGACCAAAGCTCCTCACGATATGCCCGGCACATCTAGCAGATTTGTACCCAAACATTTCCGATCGCCCTCTTATGTTTATTTCTGTCAAATCATTTCCTAAATACGCTCTTATGTTGCCCCGACTGCCTCTTATATTCTACCGCCCTCTATACGTCTAAAAAGGGGATTCGTCTTCTAACGATTACTAGCGCGAACTTGCGCTCTTCGGGCACGACCTTGACGTTATTAGCATTCGACGACGAAAACCGGGTCGGTAAACCCTCCGGATCCCTCCTTTTTCTCTCGGCCGCGCAACTTATCCCCCCCAGTGTCACCCAACTGTACAGCGTGACCGAGTGCGTCACACCGGGGTGAGAACGCGCCAGGATGCCTGTAAAGCGCGTATTGGAAGAGACCGGTAAACTTATCGATGAGAGGGTCATTTGAGTGCTGAGGGGACACTGAGGCCAGGAACACGCGGGGAGTGGGGAGGCGGTGTGGCAGCCAGGAGAGGGTGTGCCGGCGCCACTCCGCGCTCCACCACCTCTGTCCGGCGGAGTTCGAGCGCCTTTACCTTCAGCAGTCTGCCCTAACTTTGTGTCCACACAATGAGGGGCAGGTCAATGAACCCATAGGGGGCCAGGAGCAGGATTGCGACGGGACCGCTTCGAGGAGTGGGGGTTTGACCTTGGGGCAAATACAGTCGGACGTATTTGTCGAGGTCAAAACAGGTTTTCGTCGCCCTTGGTCGTTTCAACCCGCACCTGGCCGGCCGTGATCCCTTGCAGCCGTACCTCCGTAATCGTGCTGGTCTCCAGCTCTTCAATCAGCACGTGGGGCCCATCCTCACGTAGATTGCCACTATCGACCGGTACGCCGTAGATCGCCAGGCGCGAGCCCGGTAGCCTGCGCGCCTCGCCCCACCAGGGAATGAACGAGGGCGGGAACCCGGTCACGACGCTCAAGGTGCCACTGGCGATCTGATAGCGGTAGAGGGCATAGTCGCGCGGCATGCCGCGAGCCGGATCGTGGCGCGTAGGCGCTGTCCAGTAGAGGCTCTGCCCATCTGGGCTGAAGGCGAGGCCACTTACGCTGTCATCAAGGCTCAAGTCGGCCCTGTGATCGTGCCACATGGGAGATGCGCTTTGCACTTGATGGAGACGCTTCAGCAAGGTCGCAACCCCCAGGAAGCCGATGTAGCTACGCCCACCTCGGCCTCGGCTGCCGCCCCGGTCGCTTCGGTCCGCCGTAGCACGCTGGTGCGCACGACCCTCGCATGCGTGAAAAAGGCGCAGCGTTGTCGCTGCCGCAAACGACATCCAGACCCCCAAGCACACCAACCCTTCCGCCAGCACCGGCGCCAGCTGCCCCGCGACCAGGACCAGTTCTTCATCGATCGGCCTCTCACCTCGCCCGCTGTTCTCCCCCGTTCGTCCAAAACGTTGACGCAGACCGAGGTGCAATTGTCGCAAGTCCGTGCTATAACGAAAGTTGTGTAAAACAGGCAGGAAACTACATTGCCCTGCAGCCCATTCGAGCTGGTCTCGACCATCGACAATTCCCTGGCTTTCCGCCAGATGAGGCTGAACATGGGCTCCCACGGGCGCGAGCGCATTCTGCCGAGGCCTTTGGTCGAGCTCGTGACGGCCGACCATTTGATTGCCAAGCAGAAGACGGGGTCCGAGCGACTTCCCGGCTATTGGGATAACCACGGCTGGGGAGGCGCAACCAATTTGATCCTGGGTTCACCATCAATGCGAAGGAGGCAGGCATGAGCGGAGTACGAGTACTCGTCGGTACACGGAAGGGCGCGTTTGTCCTGACATCAGACGTCAGGCGCGAGCAGTGGGACATCAGCGGCCCCCATTTCGCGGGCTGGGAGATCTACCACATGAAAGGCTCACCCGCCGACCCAAACCGCCTGTTTGCGTCGCAGTCCAGCGGCTGGTTCGGGCAGATGATCCAGCGCTCCAATGACGGTGGGAAGACGTGGGAGTCGGTCGGTAAGGAGTTCGCGTACGACGGCGTGCCAGGCACCCACCAGTGGTATGACGGCACGCAGCACCCTTGGGAGTTCAAGAGAGTCTGGCATCTCGAACCGTCGCTCACCGATCCGGACACCGTCTACGCCGGGGTGGAAGACGCCGCCTTGTTCCGCTCCGTGGACGGCGGCCGGACATGGCAGGAGCTTCCCGGGCTGCGCGGCCACGAGTCAGGGCCATCCTGGCAGCCCGGTGCGGGTGGGATGTGCTTGCACACGATTATTCTCGATCCGAGCGATCCCGGCCGGATCTTCATCGCGATCTCCGCCGCAGGCGTGTTCCGAACCGATAATGCCGGAAGGACATGGCAGCCGAAAAACCGCGGACTGCATTCAGAGTACATCCCTGATCCGAATGCGGAGGTCGGTCACTGCGTCCACCGCATCGCGATGCACTCGTCGCGACCGAACGTACTGTTCATGCAGAAGCACTGGGACATCATGCGCAGCGACGATGCCGGCCAGTCGTGGCGCGAGGTCAGCGGTAACTTGCCGACCGACTTCGGGTTCCCGATCGCCGTTCACGCGCACGAGCCGGACACCATCTACGTCGTCCCAATCAAGAGCGACTCGGAGCATTTCCCGCCCGATGGGAAGCTGCGCGTGTACCGCAGCCGGACGGGCGGAAACGAGTGGGAAGCACTTACGAAAGGTCTGCCGCAACGCGACTGCTACGTCAATGTACTGCGCGACGCGATGGCCGTTGACTCGCTCGATTCCTGCGGCGTGTACTTCGGGACCACGGGCGGGCAGGTCTACGCCTCTGCCGACGCGGGCGACAGTTGGGCACCCATCGTCCGCGATCTTCCGGCCGTTCTGTCCGTCGAGGTCCAGACACTGCCATGATACGAGTCCGGCTCCCCGCCCATCTCCGCAGACTCGCCCGCGTCGACGGCGAAGTCGAACTCATGGTTGAGGGTCCGGCGACGCAGCGGTCGGTCCTCGACGCCCTCGAGGCCAGATATCCTATGCTGCGCGGGACGATTCGCGACCCCATCACGCAACAGCGCCGGCCGTTCCTGCGGTTCTTCGCCTGCCAGCAGGATCTGTCCCATGACCTGCCGGATGCCCCGCTCCCCGAGGCGGTCGTGATGGGAGCAGAGCCCTTTCTGATCGTGGGGGCCATCGCCGGCGGCTAGAGCACCGGTCACGTCA
>DOUV01000059.1:4872-6492 GCA_003520455.1 Chloroflexota bacterium
AAGTCTGAGTCCTTGACCGGCGCACTAGTCGGCCACGGATGGAATCAGAACCGCAGAAGGAACACCGGTGGCTGCCCGAGGTAGGCCGGCTTCTCGACCGCCGTCCCCAGGCCATGCCAAACTCGAGGTTCCATGGATGCACACAATCGGATCGCCGGCACCATACCCAACATAGTACAACCGGATCATCGGCAGCTGGGTCCCAGGCATGGCCTCCTCCTGTCCACTCCCGCCGTGTCAGGCGGAAACACGAGCCGTGTGTCTGGCCAGCTCCGCCAGGAAGCGGTCCATGTTCTCCATGTGGCAGGCGTGTCCGCCCGGCAGCTCGAGCACCCGGCCGTGCGGCACGGTTGCCACCAGATCGTCGACGATCGCAGCGAGGTCTTCGGTCGTTTCGGTCCCCTTCACGGCCAGCACGGGCACCTCGAGCGTGCGCAGGCGCTCGAGCGAGTCGGCGTAGTCCCAGATCGTCCCGTTGGTCGAGAGAGCCTGGCGATTGCGGACCCACACCGGCCACGCCGGTATCGCCTCGACGTCGTCGCCCGGCTTCGCCAGACCCGCCCGGACGAGGAAGGCCTTGAGGTCATCGACAGTGAGTTGCTTGCCGGCGACCGAGCGATCGTAGGCTTCGCTCTGGCCAAGCGCCTCGGCGGCGTGGCCGGTCTCCCGAAGGATCCAAACTGCGGGCGGTTCAATCACGGTGAGCGTCCGGACCCGCTGGGGGTATTCCAGGGTAAACGCGAGCGAACAGTGCCCCCCGTAGGACCAGCCGACGAGATCGAACCGGTCCAACCCGAGCCGGTCGACGGTAGCGCGCAGCGCCTCGCGTTCGGTCAGCGTGCCGTAGTCCGGCGGATAGGGCCTGCCCGCCTCGGCCAGCTCCACGCTGCGGAGCTGGACCCGGACGACTTGCAGGTCCTTCGCGAGCGGCTCGACAAATGGGACCCACGACAGCCAGCCGCTCAGGCCGCCGGGGACCAGGACGATCGGTTCGCCCTTGCCTTTGACGTCGTGCAGCAGTGGATAGCGTTCCATGGCGACTCCCCCCTGATCGTTGAATGCGTTCACGTGAGCTCACCTCCTTGAGCAATGGTCGAAGCGCCTCGGCCATCTCGATCGTCCGATCGAAGCACGGCGCGTGGCCGCCGGGCAATGTCCCAGGCGGGACGTTGAGCGCCGCCGCCAGCCAGCGCGAGGTTTCGATCAAGAACGGCGGGCTTTCCGTCCCGGCCAGAACCACAACCGGGCAGTTGACCGAGGAAAGCTCCGCGGCACTCGGCCGGTAAGACTCGAATACTCCAAGACGCGGCCTTCTCTTGCGTCGCTCGCTCTGGGGCCAGTCTAGGGACGCGCACTTATCGCCGGCTTATCACCGGCTTATCACCGGGCAGTGTGGAATCAGACGGCGGCCAGCACGTGCTGGACGGGTTCGGCAGCAAGGAAGGAGCGTCGGAGCGCCGGGTCGCGGATGCTGCCCGTTACTGCTTCGATCGCGGCCCGGGCCGCTGCCCGGCATGCCGCGGCTTCCACCTCGTGTCCGAGGCGGGCGTGCAGATGAGCCAGCTCGCGAGCACTGGTCCACAGGAGCGGCGGATGGCCGCTGGCGCGCGCCAACGCCTG
>DOUV01000313.1 GCA_003520455.1 Chloroflexota bacterium
GCACGAAGCGCCGCTCGCAGCGCGGGGAGCCACAGCGAGCGCACGCGCATCCACCCATCCGTAAGGGGTTGGAGCCAGGGGCCGGATGGTGCTGCGGCCGAACCCAATGCCGCCTGGACCAGGCTGGGATGACTGTACTCCAGGCGCAGCGCGAGGGCGAGGATCTCTTGGGCACCCGCCCCCGCGGCCACCAGGTAGGCCCGCGCGACCCGGGTGAGCAGGTCGTCGGTCCCCGTCGCGCGGTTCACCGCTTGCTGGATGAGGCTCGATCCGAGCACAGTGCTTGCGGTGCACAGGCTGGCGAATGCCACCACCCGACCCCCGGTGAGGTCGATGGCCCGCTGGACGTACGGCTTCGACAGCGCGGCGTCGGTCTGCTTGGCCAGGGTTTGCGCATCGCGGTCATCGAGGCGCAAGTCGCTGACACCTCGTTCGATGGTGTGCGCCGGCAGGGTGGCCCGGGGCAGACGGTGGTAGCTGGTCAGGATGCAGGTGAAGGTATCCGGGAGCCCGGCGAGCACGTGGGCACCTAAGAGTGCCAGCGTCGGGTGGGTGTCGTTCAGATGGTGGGTGTGCTCCAGCACCACCGCGCTGGACCTGGGGAGGACCTCCGCGAATTCCCGTGCCAGGGTGGCAAAGAGCGACGGCCACCCAACGGCCGGGCCAGGTTGCCGGCGCATTTGCTCCAGTGTCGCCTCGCCAATGCCAGGACAGAGGCGCTGTGCCCCGGCGATGAGGGAGACCAGGAACGTCGCCGGGTCGTGGTCTTCGGGGCCGAGGCGCACCCACAGCGTCGGCCGGCCTCGCTCGGACAGCACTGCCGACAGACCATCGGCGAGCAGATAGCCGGGTGGGGCACTGAATAGGGTGATACGACTCTCGGCAGCTCTTTCCAGCATCGAGTGGCGGAGGGCCACAGGAGCGCTGGATGGGGCAGAAGACTTTGCAGGAAACGGCATGGGGCACCCCTCAGGCAATGGGGGCGTCCAGCCAGCACATCGTAGGCGGGGATCGGACGCGATTCTCAGGAAATCCTTCAATCAACTAAACGACTGATATCCACATTATTATTATAACATTTTGTTCACCTGCCCTATTCGTTGTGCCACTCAATGGTCGCCCTCCCGACCCTGCCGCCACTCCCACGCCTGTGCCGAACGGAGGCGCCCATACGTCGCACCGGTAGAACTCTTCGACTCTGGCTTCACAGACATAATCCTGCTGGCGTGTGCCGTCGCAACGACGCTTCACTCACGGCCGGATTAGGAGAAAAGGTACGGGGCACTGCCGAGGTTGGCAGAGGGAGCTTCGTTGTTTCGGCCTTCAGTGCCGCAGAACCGCATCTGGGCGTGATCTTGGATGCAACTTTTCATCATCAGCCAAGTAGCGGACCATGATTCGGTAACAGTTTATTCATCCTACTGGCGCAGTCCGGGAGCCGGATCTGCGGAATCGAATGGGAGTCCGTCTCGATGAATACGGAGGATGGTGCGCAGTGAAGAACGGTACGCATGCGGCAAGCTGAATGGAACGTTGTCCCGACATGTGGAAAAGATTATGCCGAGGGCGGGCGGCCAGATCCGGTGAACCGGTACCGGTCGGTTGAGAGACAGCTCGCTGGTGTTGGAAAGGAGATCGTGAGAAATGCCCGGGTAAGAAACGACCCTGGAGCAATCTTCTCGGGCCGCCTCACCCTGTGATGGCCCTGGTGTGCGATGATCTGGCACAGGCTTCCAGATCACACCAATCCCCAATCCTGTGACAGCCACAGTGTACCACAGTTTCAGAACGACTTCTAGAGGAAACGAAGCGAATTCCCACGTTTTTCCCGATTGGGTGACTCTCGGGCCGCGCAAAGCTTCCCGGCACGCCTCAAAGCCGTCTCCTGTGCGGCTGGTCAACCCACCTTGAAGCGGGTCTGCCCGATGCTGATGATGTCGCCGGGATCAAGCGGCACCGGGTCGTAGGGGGCGAGCTGTGCTCCGTTGAGGTGCGTGCCGTTGGTGCTCCCCAGGTCCTCGAGCCAGAAGCGGCCCTCGCGCTGCTCGATACGGGCGTGCCGGCTGGAGGCAAAGCTGTCGGCGATGGTGATGTCGTTGGCGAGGTCGCGGCCGAGCGTGGTGATGCTCCCCATGGGGTATTGACGTCCCTCGGGAAGGCCGGTCTCACCGCTGGCAATCACGGTCAAGCGGGGTCCGCGCGGGACCTGCGCTATGGTCGAGGCCTCACGGCCGGCCGGCCGGCTCCGCGCCTTGAGATCGCGCCAGATCAGGTAGACCAGGAGGCCGAGGAAACCGTATAGCAGGAGCAGAAAGAGGATGCGGAGCGCGAAGATGAGGAGCATCAGCCCTGCGAGGCGCGCCAGAGTGACGGGAGCTGGAAGCGAATCTCGACACCGGCGAGCTGGATCACGTCGCCATCGTGCAGAACGTGCTCGCTGACCCGCTGCCCATTGACGCGCGTTCCGTTGGCGCTGTTGAGGTCGGTCAGCACATAGCGACCCTGGCGCAGCTTGATCTGCGGGCGCGCTTCGCGTTCACGGTGGTGGGGATCACGCGCAGAGTGGAAGGCGAGGAGCTGGCGATCCCGGCGCTGCCTATCGCCAGCGTGCAAGCGGGTGACGTGTGGTTGGTCCAGGGTGACGCGGACGCTGTCGCCCACGCCGCCCGCGAGCTCGGCTTTACGCTGATCCCCGGGGTCGTAGATCTGGCGCTGCCCGGTGATGAATCCATCGCGGAGATCGTGATCCCGAGGCGCTCCCACTTGGTGGGGCGCAGCCTGCGACAGATGCGCTTTCGGGACCACTATCGGGCGACGGTGCTCGCCGTGCGCAGCGTCGGGAGCCAGCCGGAGAGCCCCCGTGATTTGTTCGCCACCCGGGATTTGAAGCTCAAGAGCGGCGACACCCTGCTGATCAAGGGGCGCATCAAGCACCTCAAGAACCTGGTGCAAGAGCGCCGCGACTTCGTGATGGTGACCGAGCCTCGGCAGCCCGAAGACGTGAAGATCCAAGGAATCCAC
>DOUV01000624.1 GCA_003520455.1 Chloroflexota bacterium
CCGTGGACTTCATCGAGGCGGCAGCCTCCAGGATGGTACTCTATAAGATCGAGCAGCCGACGCAGTCATCCCGCGAGATGGTCAGCGTCATTACGACCTCAGCCGAACAGGTCGTGAAGGCCGTGGGGCACCTGCCCACATTTGTCGGGGTCAACGAGATCTGCGTGGAGATCAATCGGCTGGAAAATCTGGCAGACGATCTGTACCGACGGGCCATCGCCTCTCTCTTCGAGGGTGAGCAGCCGATCCTCGAAGTCGCCAAATGGAAAGAGGTCTACGAACTGCTGGAGGGCGTCACCGACCGATGCGAGGATGTGGCGAACGTCGTCGAGACCATCGTCCTCAAGCATTCATAAGTCTTGCTACGTCATTCTGGAACATTGCACGTTGAACGTTGAACGTCTCAGACCCCCTCCGTCGTCTCCTGCGAGGTCATGGCTGGTTTCCTGACGAGCAGGCGCGCGGCCAGAATCCCAATCTCATACAGCAGGTAGATCGGCAACGCCATGAGCGTCTGGTTGAAGACATCCGGCGTGGGGGTGAGGATCGCGCCGATCATAAAGGCGATGAGGATCGCGTACTTCCGGTTTCTGGAGAGATATTGGGGCGTCACCAGCCCCATCCTGGCCGCAACGGCAATGGCCAGTGGAAGCTCAAACACCACCCCGAAGCCTAACAGAAATTTCACCGTAAAATCGATATAGTTGCCGATCGAGATCATCGGCTTCAGATTTTCGGTCTTATAAGTTAACAGGAAGTTCAAGGAAAACGGCAGGACAAAGTAAAAGCAGAACAGCAGGCCGCAAAAAAAGAAGACCGTCGACAACACCACAAAGGGAAGGGCATAACGCTTCTCATGAGAGAGCAGACCTGGTGCAATGAATCGCCAGATCTGATACAGGATGATCGGGAGGACCAGCATGAGGCCCGTCACCAGGGCGATCTTCATGTGCATCCAGAAGGCCTCGGCGGGCGCCAGAAAGATGAGGTCGATGGGGGGGCCGGGGCGCGGGGCGGATTGCAGGAAGGGATAGGTCCTGGTAAAAATCAGATCGGTTGCCAGTGGGCGTTTCAGAAAACGAAGGATGGTCTCCGAATAGTTGAAGGGGACAAGAAATCCGATCCCGATGGCTGCCAGACAGATAATGAGCCGGCGTCGAAGCTCCTCGAGATGGGAGACAAACGACATCTTGTCATCAGACATTCCGCGTCTCGTGTGTTCCCTTTGACTTTTCCTCCGGGCCTATGGTCGGGGGCGCTTCCTCTTTTTGGGCGGCAAATGGCTCTTGTTGAGCTGTCGTATCCGTCCTGCCCTCCTCTGCCGACAGTTCGGCAGACAGCCCTTCCTTCAGCTCTTCGGAGGCTCGCTTGAACTCCGCGACGCCGCGACCCAGTGACCGCGCAAGCTGGGGCAATTTCTTAGGGCCAAAGACCAGGAGCGCAATCACGAAGATGACGATCAGTTCCTGCATCCCCAGTCCGAACATTCTCTGACCTCCCTGCTGACACCTTCAGCGTATCGTTCCTACCGAAGCTGAGGCTACCCTTGACCCGCGCGAAAGTCAAGCTATCCGTTTCAACCTTGGCCGGAATGACGTCGGACGAACCGCAGCGAGGCTCCGAAATAGGAGGCTAAAAAAAGAGGAGCAGTTTGATCAGGATGAATGAGGCGGCCGCAATGGCCGCCGAGAGGGGGATGGTGAGGATCCAGGCCCAGATGATGCGGCCGGCGACGCCCCAGCGGACGGCCGACAGGCGGCGGGTGGCACCGACGCCCATGATCGCGCCGGTGATCGTGTGGGTCGTCGAGACCGGAATGCCGCCGAGCGTCGCTCCGACGATGGTGAGCGCGCCCGCCGTCTCGGCGCAGAAACCGCCCATCGGGTGGAGCTTGGTGATCTTCGAGCCCATCGTCTTGACGATCCGCCAGCCCCCGAAGAGCGTTCCGAGCGCGATGGCGGCGTGCGAAACGAGGATCACCCAGAGCGGCACCTCGAAGGACTGGATGTAGCCGCCGGCCAGCAGCAGGCCGGTAATGATGCCCATCGTCTTCTGGGCGTCGTTGCCGCCGTGACCGAGGCTGTAGAAGGCCGCCGAGAGCAGCTGCCCCTTGCGGAAGAACCGGTCGAGACGGTTGGGATGCCAGCGGCGGAACGTCCAGGTGACGACGATCATCAGAATCAGCCCGAGGGTGAGGCCGATGACCGGGGCGAGGACGATGAACGCCAGGGGCTTGGTCCAGCCGGAGAGGATCAGGGCGCCGAACCCCGCCTTGGCAACCGCCGCGCCGGCGTAGCCGCCGACCAGGGCGTGGGACGAGGAGACCGGGATGCCGAAGTACCAGGTGATCAGGTTCCAGAAGATCGCCCCGATCAGGCCGGCGAGGATGACCTCCTGGGAGACGATCGTGATGTCGATCATCCCCTTGCCGATGGTCTTGGCGACGTGGGTGCCGAGCACGAAGGCCGCCACGAAGTTGAAGAACGCCGCCCAGACCACCGCCACCGACGGCGAGAGAACCCGCGTCGAGACGACGGTGGCGATGGAGTTGGCGGCGTCGTGGAATCCGTTGAGGAAGTCGAAGACCAGCGCTACGAGGATGATGGCGATCAGCCAGGTCATCGCGGTCAGCCGCCGGCGCTCAGGCGTTCTTGACCACGACGTTGCCGAGGACGTGCGTGAAGTCCTTGCACTTGTCGCAGGCGTCCTCGAGACCCTGGTAGATCTCCTTCCACTTCATCACCTCGAGGGCGTCGCGGTCGCCACTCTGGCGGAACAGGGCGCCGAGCGAGGTGAGGAACAGGGCGTCGGCCTGGTTCTCGAGCTCGGAGACCCGCACCATCCCGGCGGAGATCTTCTCCGTGTTGCCGAGGTCCCAGAGCAGCTGCGTGAGCGCGTCGATCTGCCGACAGAGCTCGAGCAGGATCTCGGCGAATCGGGTGAGCGGCTCGGGCGCGTCGGGGATCTCGAACAGGACCAGGTACTGGCCGATCCCCTCGAGATAGTCGAGCACGTCGTCGATGTCGACGGCGATGGAGCGGATGTCCTCGCGGTCGAAGGGCGTGATGAAAGTCGAGTTGAGGGCCTCGATCAGCCGGCGGGTGATCTGGTCGCCCTCGTGCTCCAGGGCCTTCAGTTCGACGAGCTTGACCCGGCGGCCCTCGATGTCTGAGGTGCCGGCGATGTCGAGAAAGAGCTCGGCGGCCCGCACCAGGTTGCGGGTGTCGAGCTCCAGCAGCTCCTGGAAGCGCTCCTCGCGGGGCAGCAGCAGGCGGATCAGGGAATCAAATCGCATGGGGATTCCGGCGGGGAAACTATCACCCTCGCCACGCGGCCGTCACGCGCTCGTCACCGGAAGCTGGCTAGACTCGCGGGGTGGCCATGGTCTCCGGTGAGGTCCCGACCCCGTTCGCCTCCGCCGCGCCGGAGGTCGACGCGCCGTTCTTCAATCGCGAGCTCTCCTGGCTGGAGTTCAACCGGCGGGTGCTGGCGGAGGCGGACGACGACGCCCTGCCGCCGCTCGAGCGGCTGAAGTTTCTCGCCATCTTCGCCGGCAACCTCGACGAGTTCTTCATGAAGCGGGTCGGCGGGCTGAAGCTCCAGCAGGCCAGCGGCCGCGCCGGGCTCTCGCCCGACGGCAGAACGCCGGAGGAGCAGTTGCGGGCCTGCTGCATGCTGGTGCGCGAGCTCACCGCCCGGGCGCACGGGGTGCTCTTCGATTCGGTCGTCCCGGCTCTCGCCGCGAGAGGCGTCGTCGTGGTCCGCGGTCGCGAGCTGGACGAGGATGAGCGGCGCTGGTGCGACCGGTATTTCGCCGCCAGCGTCTTTCCCATCCTCACGCCCCTCGGGCTCGACGTCTCGCATCCGTTTCCGTTCATCTCCAACCTCTCGCTGTCGCTCGCCGTCGCGGTGCGCGCACCCGGTTCGGCGGAGATCCGGTTCGCGCGCGTCAAGGTCCCCCCCTCGCTGCCTCGCTGGGTGCGACTGCCCGGGCGGGACTTTCGCTTCGTGCCGCTCGATGACCTCATCGCCGGCCACCTCGAGCAGCTCTTCCCGGGGCTCGAGATCGTCGAGGCGCACGCCTTCCGGGTCACCCGCGCCGCCGGGACCGGCCGGCACGACGAGGCGGCCGAGGACCTGCTCGAGTCGATCCAGGAGGAGCTGCTCGAGCGCCGTTTCGCGCCGGTCGTGCGCCTCGAGGTCGTGCCGGAGATGCCGGCCTGGATGCGCCACCTGCTCGCCGACGAGCTCGAGATCGCCGGGGAGGACGTTCACGAGGCCGGCGCGCCGCTCGGCGGGCGGGACCTCTTCCAGCTCGTGGGCATCGACCGGCCGGAGCTTCGGGAGGAGCCGTGGCACCCGCTCACCGAACCGCGCCTCGCGCCGGGGCCCGACGGCCGTGAACCGGACATCTTCCGCGTCATTCGCGAGGGGGATCTGCTGGTCCACCACCCCTACGACTCGTTCGTGACCTCGGTGCAGCGCTTTCTTCAGGCGGCGGCGGAGGATCCGTCGGTGCTCGCCATCAAGCAGACGCTCTACCGGACGTCGAAGGACTCGCCGGTGGTGCGGGCGCTGATGGAGGCGGCGGAGGCGGGCAAGTCGGTCACCGCGCTGGTCGAACTGAAGGCGCGCTTCGACGAGGAGGCCAACATCAAGTGGGCGCGCGACCTCGAGCGCGCTGGCGTGCAGGTGGTCTATGGCTTCAT
>DOUV01000594.1 GCA_003520455.1 Chloroflexota bacterium
CTCGCGCTCGGCAAGGGCCGTCTCGAGCGCGAGCTTCACCTCGTTGGCGGCCTGGCCGACGGCCGGGCGCTCCTCTTTGGGGAGCTGGCCGAGGCCGCGGAGAATCGTCGTCAGTTCGCCTTTCCGTCCCAGGTAGCGCTGCCGCCATTCATCGAGGGCGTCCGCCTGCTCGATCGAGCCCAGTTCCGCCAGCGCCTGCTGTTTCAGTCGTTCAAGTTGTTCGAGCATGGTTACCTCAACATTTTCAAAAACTGGACCAGTGCATCGCGATAGGTGGCCACGAACCAGATGAACAAGGCGATGACGGCCAGGCTGAACGTTGCTGTCCGCAGCCACGGGTAGCGTTCTTGGAGGTGTTTCGAGGCGATGCCCAACACGTACCAGACGCCCCATAGCAGCATCACCGCGACCACCAGGAGTGCGACGGTGGCCACGAGGAGGCTCTCTTTCTCACCGAGCGGCATAGCACCCTCCGATCCAATCAAAAAGCGCTCCCGCCCCGAAGGGACGAGAGCGCACATCAAACGCCTCCCGCGGTACCACCCTGGTTGTCCGGGCCTGCCCGAACCTCTCACTCCGGCCTCGCGCTGCTCGCACCAGACCGGCCGCCCGGATAACGGCGGGCCACCCGGAACCCCCTACTCACAGTGTTGAGTTGGCCTGCGCGGTGTCACTCTGTACTCGCAACTCATCACTCAGAACTCGTGACTGTTTCAAGGGTCGGCTCGGGAGCGAACTTCAGCGGGGCAACAACGCTGGCGCTTCCAGTCTGCGGCACCCAGCTCCCTGGGAAGTGCTTCCCGCCTACTCTTCTCCGTCATCACCGTTGTAGTGGTCTCAATTGTAATGCGGATTATAGGTGCGCCGCTGAAGGTTGTCAAAGGACCGACGGTCCCAGCCGGGCCGCTCAAAAGTCAAGACGCTGGGGCCCCTGAAATGCCCGATGAGCGAAGGTGGAAAACGGAGACAAACACGAGGCTGGAAACCGGAGTGACTCAAGAGTGGGGCGTACGAGGCGCGTACCTTCGTCGTGGGGGCTGCGGGCGGCCGCTTGACGCGGCGGCGTTCACCCGCCTGGGGCCACGGCGTCGCACCTGGACAGTTGCCCAGCTCTGCCGGGAACTGGAGCGACGTGGTCTCCTGTTCAAGGATAGCCCCGGGTGAGCCAGGGGCCCGGGTCAACCCAGCGACCGTTGACCCGTAGCTCCCAGTGGAGGTGCGGTCCAGTTACCAGGCCTGTCGCGCCAATTTTCCCGAGCAGATCGCCCGGTTGAACGAGTTGGCCCGGTTTGACGTCCAACTCACTCATGTGGAAGTAGCCGCTGACGACGCCGGCGCCGTGATCGAGGAAGACGGCGTTGCCTCGGACTGTGAGGCGCTCGGCCAGAATGACGCGCCCCTCAGCGGCGGCGTGGATCTCGTCCCCGATTTGACCGTCGAAGTCGATGCCTTCGTGGTAGCTCGTGACTGGACCACCATTCCAGGAGCGGCGAGTCCCAAAGAGCGAGGTGATCGGAGTCGCCATCGGTCGCTGGAACGGTCCTCGCCAGAGTGGCGGGCCGGCCACCTCAGCGATCAGGACATTCAGGCGCTGGTTCTCGGCCCGGATCAGCGCCGGATCGAGCAAGCTCTGAGTGGCACTGTCGAGCCAGATGGTCTCGGTTTCGTAGTCGCCCGCGTTAACATCGAGGGGAACGCTGGTGGTGACCTTCTGGCCGCCCGGTATCGTCGCGATCAGCTCGATCATGTGGACGCCGGGGGCAAGCAGAGCGTCCAGGGCGACCAGGCCCCACTGAAGGCCGCAGCGAGGGTGAAAGCCTATCGCTTGATCGCCCAAACGGCCGCGAAGCGCGATGCCGGGCGCCACCGCGACCCACCGGAGCACCGCCTGCCCCCCCACGGCCGGCCCTCCACGTTAGACCGCCGTGAACGGCGCCGGAAGCGGGAGGCCGCTGGCCGTTGGGATGAGCAGACTCTGGCCGGCCGTGATCGCATCGGGATTGACCAGATGGTTCGCGGCCATCAGTGTCGCAACCGTGGTCTCGAAGCGCGCTGCCAGCTCCGAGAGGGTATCGCCCGGGCGCACGATGGTGCGCAACGGTGGCCGGTGCGAATCGAGGTGGCCGGGCGCTCTTCCTGAGAGGAGGGCACCATCGAGGGAAGGACGCCCGAACAGGGCCATCGCCATTTGGCGAGACGGGCAGAGCGGGCCGGGCGCGGCTTTAGTGGGTGTGGGATTCAGCAGGCTGATGAGGATCAGCCCGAGGATCGGCAAGTACCTCATGGTCGGGGCTCACTCACGGTCGCCAGATCATGGCGTCAGGGGCGGCACTCACCGCCACCGATGCGGGTTCGGCCGCCGCACGGCTGCGACTGCTCTGGCCAGCCAGACACAGCAACTTCCTGCGAGTTGGCCGCTCGCGGGTGAAGAGCCAGAAGCCGAATCCGTGGAGCGCCTCGTGGAGAAGAATCACGAGGACGCTTCCCAGCAGGACGACCAGCACACCGGCGAGGGTGAGGGTCACCGTCGCTTCGGGCCGTAGCCAGGCGGCGAACTTCAGGAAGAGTAGCCCGAAGAGGATGAAAGCGACCAGGCCCACGAGATTGAGGGCGATCAAGAGCTTCCTGTTTTGCGAGAGATCGAGGGTGCCACGCCGCTGATACGCTGGCGGTAGGCGTTTGCACGGCTGCGGCAAGGGCGTCTCCTCAATGAACAAAAGGCGAATTCTTCGGAAGAGAAGATCTCGGACTGGTGCGGCGACGGCCGAGGATCGCGAAGAGCAATATGGCCATCAAAAATGCCGGTCGACCGTCGAGCGCGGTTCGGAAACTGGAAGGGCTCGATTTCGGCCTGAAGTGCTGGATCGTTCCTGGGCGGTTCATCACCGGGTGCTGGCCCGGAAGAAAAGCGCCCATAGAGCCGCGACCAGGGCACTGCCCACGCAGAGAATGACGCCGAGCCCGAGGGCAAAAGCAATTCGACTGTAGCGGTAGGCAAACTGCGGTTCATCGACCTGCCGACTGAGGTCGGCCAGCAACCAGAGGAGGCCCAGCGCCACCATAATCCTTGCCAGCCCGCTACCGCTTTTCATGCGAGCCAGCATAGCGAGCCTCGAGCTTCCGGATCTGTTCGATCTGCTGGCGATTCCACTCGCTCTGAGCTTCCCCGGAATCTATGCGTGTGCCGAACCAGGCGTCGAGGATCTCCCTGGCGACAGGCTCAGAGGTGGCGCGCAGGCTGAGCGCCAGGACGTTCGCGTGGTTCCAGATGCGGCTGCCCCGGGCCGTCTCCGCATCGCGAGACAGAGCTGCGCGGATACCGGGTACCTTGTTGGCGGCGATGCTGGCGCCCGTGCCGGTCCAGCAACAAACAATCCCTTCGTCGGCCGCCCCCCGAGCCACAGCCGTCGCCACCCGGCTACTGACGACGGGCCAGTCACTTTCAGGGTCATCGGTCGCCAGCGCTCCAAAGAGGATGACATCATGCCCCCGTCGGCGGACGTCCTCAACCACGAAATCCGTCAGGTGGTTGCGTTCATCACTCCCAATCGCAATCCTCATGTCTCTCCCTCCTCCAAAAACTCGCGGAGGCGAGCCTCCATCTTTTCAACATGGCTCCCACGCCAAAAGACCCGATTGCACAGCCGGCATTCCTGGAACGCTTCGTGGCTGTGCCAGACGTGCTCCGGCACCCGGTCCACGGCGGCCGCCTTCCGCAAAGGATGGAGCGGTTGATTGCAGCGCGGGCATCGCCCGCCAAGGGCTGCGATATCGGGGTGAAGCTCGAAGTGCGACAGAACCTGGCGTACCTGGCAGCGGAGGTCATCGCTGGCGATGAGCAGGGCGCTCACCCCGCGCCGTTGGGTCACGCCGACATCCCGCGTGAGAATCATCCGGTTTTCGACGCGCGCCAGGCGCACCAGCAGGCCGTCATCGATATGGGGTTGATAGAAGGTGTCGTACCCGAGCAGGCGCAGCCAGGTTGCCAGGCGTCCCAGCATTGCATCAGCCGCGAACCGCACGGCGTCTCCTCATGACGAGTCGTCTGTGAGTAAGCTGGTGAAGACTCGAAGCATCGCGCGCTCAACTGCGTTGACCGGCCAGTGTTCTTGGCGGGAAGCGAAGTGCTGAGCGCTCAACGTTACTTATTATAGGCCTTCCTGAGACGTCTCACAATTCCCCCGCCGGTCACTGAGCCCGCGGGCCCAGGTCGGAATAGTCTCTATGTCGTGTTGCCTTTGGCCGCTCGAGCGAATGCCGATATAATGACCGCTGTTTGTGCTCGCGGAGGGATTGGGGAACGCATGGATGTCACCTGGCCGTTGCTCGTTCTGGGCGTGCTGCTCGCGCTGGGCTTCGCGGCCTTGCTCTGGCAGCGTTGGGCTCAGGGGCGGAGCGGAACCTGGCGCCGTCCGTCTACTCTCTATATGGACCTGGTAGCGCTTGTGGTCACAGTCGTCGTGGTCGGTGCGCTGGCCACAACGCAACTCGCGGCGCCGCCAGTCCCCACGCCGACACCCCGCCCCCGCCGGAAGGCGGTGGTCGTACCTCCCTCGCCCACGCCCAGCGCGGTACCAACCGAGTCGCCCGCGCCGTCCGCAACGGCCACCGTCGCAGTGATACCGACCGCCACCCCGTCGCCCGTCGTCGAGTATACGGTCCAGCCGGGGGATACGCTTCTGGCGATAGCGGCTCGCTTCGCCGTCACCATCGAGGCACTTCGGCAGGCGAATGGCTTGAGCAGTGATATGCTCCAGATCGGCCAGGTTCTGGTGATTCCGGTTCCAACCCCGACGGCGGCGCCAGCCGCACCGGCGGCGGAGCCACCAGTCGCCACGCCAACCACGGCCCTCGTCACTGTAGGGCAGCCCTACACGGTTCAGCGGGGCGACACGCTCAACCTGATCGCGCAGCGCTTCGGCGTCAGTGTCGAGACGATCCTCGGCTACAATCCTGACATCCGACCGGAAGCGCTTCAAATCGGCCAGACGATCTATATTCCGGTGCAGGTGACCGCGACGCCTGCGCCTCCATCTCCCGAACCGACGGCGCCACCAGAGAGTACGCCCTCAGTGGTCCCGGCCGTTCCAACGGCTGCTCCGAGCGCTACGCCAACAGCTGTGCCGCCCACGCCGACAGCCGCGCCACCCACCGCCACGCCGGTCCCTGTCCAGCGCTACACGGTTCAGCCGGGCGACACGCTCAACCTGATCGCACAACGCTTCGGCGTGACCGTGGATCAGATTCTTGCGGCCAATCCTGGCCTGCAACCGGAGGCTCTCGGGATCGGGCAGGAAATCATCATCCCGAGCGGCGCCGCGCCGGCCCCCCAGCAACCATCCGCTTTCCAATACACGGTTCAGAAGGGCGACACGCTTAACCTGATCGCCCAACGTTTTGGCGTGAGCGTAGATCGAGTTCTCGCCGCCAACCCGGGGCTGGTCCCATCCCGGCTCCAGATCGGGCAGGTGATCCTGATCCCGAGATGACTCGCCGCTGATCATCTAGCGGCCCAGTCGGTGACGAACCGTTCCACAATACGTTCGCGCGTGCCCTGGTGTCTATTCCTCGCGGGTGCCCATCAGGTGAACACGCTGGTTTCCTCTGGCTTGAGTCGGCCACCATCTAGCTGGTCCCGGGCAATTGTAATCTTGACATAAAGTATGTGAAAAATGAGGGTGGCAGGACACCGGTGGGCAAGGTGGTCGGCCCAACACCCTCATATGTGTGCTATCCTGAGCACGGTCTTGACCATGGATACCGTGAGCGAGAAATGCGGTTGCGCCGTGTTGCCCAGCCGTCGAACGAATCCGACATCAACTGCTCGGTCGCGGGGTGTCGGGGCCGAACAGCCGTGCAGGCTGTTCTGCCACCCACAGTGCGGCTCCTCCCTTCGCTGTCAACGATCGCGAGCCTGGCAACGTTGAACGCGGGCAGCCTGCTTGCTAGAAGTGCCCCTGGCTCCAAGAGCCAGGGGCACTTGTCTGGGTGGAGGGGGCTCAGCTCATCACCGGAGAAACTTCTCGAAGCTCGAACGCCTCATCAACGAGTTCCACCGTCCCCGCCGGTCGCTCCGCTTCGTTGTACTTGCCAGCGCGCTCTCGCTCAACCCGTTCTCCTTCTTGCTCCATCGCGATTGTCCACATGTGCAGGCCAGGGGTCCGGTCCATGATGTTGAAGAGGCCGATTGTTCGTTGATCTCTGGGAGGCCACCTCGAAATGCTGGATGGCCCACGCCGAACCGTCCTCAGCCGGCTGGTGCAGGTGCGCCGCGTGCTGGGCGTCTATACCTCAGGCCCGGCAAGAAGTCGCCGGCGGAGACGGTCGGAGCGAAGGCGCGTAGCTCGCTCTTGTTCGCGCATCGATCACGCGTTTCTGTGGGAGCCAGGTGCGACGCACCTGCACGATTGACCAGTTCTGCCGCAGTGCGAACCTTGCTGGAGAGGCCGCGCATGGTCGCGGCCGACACCCTCCATCAGGCCGGGTCGGGCGGCGGACGTGAAGTAAGCAATGCCGCCACCTTGCCTCCTCCTGCTGCCAAAACTCATGAAAAATCTGTGCCCAAACCCCTTGACAATCACTGGTCTGAGGGACCAGGATAAGGAGTGTAGCCGGGCGTGTCGTGCCGGAGGACAATTTCATGCCGCGACCAGGAGAGCGCTACAATGTCGTCGGGATGCAAGGAGGCGCATCATGGGATCCGCAAGGCCTGAGCCGCTGCCGGTTGCTTCGCTCATCACCTTCTGCTACACCGACAACCTCGGCGTGACGGATGACTTCTATCAGGGGACGTTAGGGCTCCCCCTGGTTTTCGACCAAGGCACCTGCCACATCTACCGCGTGGCCGACGGGGCCTGCATTGGCTTTTGCCGGCGGTCCGCCGTTGGCATCGATCACGATGACCTTATCTTGACGCTGGTTACTGATGATGTGGATGGTTGGTATGGGCGCTTGAAGGCACGGGGGGCGACGGTGGTGGAGCCCCCACGTACGGATGAGCGCTACGGCGTCTACCACTTCTTCGCGCGCGATCCCAACGGATACCGCCTCGAGTTTCAGAAATTTCTGTCAGCCGATGGGCTCTCACAGTCCTCGGCCCGACCCGCGTGATCGCGCGCGGGCGGCTGATGTTGGGGCGGGCGGCGTTCGCCTGCCTTTTTTCTGGACGCCCTGGCGCGCTTTATGCTACAATCCCGGCGACCAGCGCTTCGAAGGAGTCTTTCTATGACTGCCATCCCGCATCCGCAAAAGCGTATCGGCCCGATTCCACGGACGAAGGTCAAGTTCTTTGCCGGTGGCGCCATCATTATTCTGGCGATTGCGGCCTTGATCTTCAACGGCGTTCGCACCGCGGGGAACTACTATATCACCCTGGATGAGTTGGCGACCAAGGGCGACCGGGCAATTGGGCAGGGGCTGCGCATCAGCGCGCCCGTGGATATGGCCAGCGTCAACTACGACACGCAGAAGCTGGTCCTGTCCTTCGACATGGTTGATCAGAACAGCGGCGCGCGCCAACACGTCGTCTACCACAATGTCATGCCAGATCTGTTCATGAAATCAGAGAGCGTGATCGTCGAGGGACGGTTGGATGAGAGTCACGTCTTCCAGGCCCAAACGATTTTAGTGAAGTGCCCATCCAAGTACCAGAGTGCGATTGAAGCGGGCCAGCCAGTTCCTGCGGATCACTTGAATCAGAACTAGCGCGCCGGTCAAGGCGTCAGACTTCCGAAGTCTTCCGAGACTTCGGAAGTCTCCGATCACATGCCTCCGACGACTCCTTGACCAGGGTTCTCGTGCTCCGTGGCGAACGTTCTGTTGGGGGCATGCGCGGTCCAACCCCGCACGTCACCCAACAATTTACCTATCTATTACCCATATCTCC
>DOUV01000268.1 GCA_003520455.1 Chloroflexota bacterium
TGGGCTGGTGGGCGGGGGCCTGGTCGCGCCGGTCTTCGTGGGGCTGCTGCTTGCCAGCCGGGGCGCCCAGGCGAATTGGACCTTTTTCTCGATCGAACTCTGGCAGGCGGGGCTCGACGATTTCCTCCGGCCGAGCATCTACCACCCGCTCTGGGGGCAGCTCTCGCTGGTGGCGCGCGGCGCCACGCTGCCGGATTACCCCTGGAATGCGCCCGGCATCCTCTACCTCGGCTGGGTGCCGCTCGGGTTGGGGGTGCTGGCCCTCTGGCGCGGTCGAAGCCGCTGGCACCGGGCAGCGATCCTGGTGCTGCTGAGTGCGGCCATCCTGGCGCTCGGTCCCACCGTGCATTGGGCGGGCCAGCGCCTCTATCTCCCGGTCGGAACGGCCGTGCAGGCCAGGGTGGTGGCGCTGGTCAAGGGGCTCGAGCACCTGGCGCCCAACAAGCTCACGATCCCGCAGGCTTTCTTTTACGCCTCCCCCGGCAAGGTGTTCGTCCCCCTGCCGGCCATGCTCGGCTACCTGTTCCTCCCCTTCGTGGATGGGATCCGCTGGTGGCTGCGCTTGAGTCTGGCGACCACCCTGATGATCGGGCTGCTGGGCGGGGCGGGGCTGGCGCTCGTCGCGCGCCAGCGGCGTCACTTCCAGAGGACCATCGTCGTGCTGCTGCTCCTGGCGCTGTTGGTCGAATTCTGGCCGGCGCCGCTGGCCTACGGGCTGGGCTACGCCGGGGACGGCGCGTTGGAACAGCGGCTGCGCGAGCTGCCGGGCGGCACCGTGATCGAGTTCCCGCTGGTGCGCAGCACCTCGGGGCCGGGCATGTACCGCCAGGTCTGGCACCACCAGCCGCTGGCCGGAGGGGCGGTAACCTACTATCCAGCCGGCTGGCAGGCCGCCGAGCCCGTGCTGGCGGGCTTTCCATCGCCCGAGAGCCTTGCTCTGCTGCACAGATGGGGCGTGCGCTGGATCGTCATCAGCCCGGCGCTCTACGAGAGCGGCTGGGCCGACACCCCCGGGGATCACTGGACGGCCGTCCAGGCCCGTCTGGCCGCGAGCCCGGCGTTGCGGCTGGTCGGTGAGGTGGCAGAGAGCCCGAGTCGCCTCGGTGACCGGATCTCGCCGCAGTTACGCGAGCGGCGCGCCCCGATCGACCCGGATCGCGTGCTGATCTTCGAGCTGCAGCCAAGATCGAACTGATTTGGATTTCGGTAGATTGATCCGCGATAATAAGCATCAAACCGGAACCATCAGGGTTCTACTGAGAGACTATCGAGACGAATCTACGCCGAGAATCTCAAAGGGTCATCAAGTGAGAAAGTTGTATCAATCTCTTGTCGTAGAACACCGGTCAACGAGTCGCCGGGGACGCATGATCGGAGACTTCCGAAGTCTTCCGAGACTTCGGAAGTCTGACGCCTTGACCGGCGCTCTAGCGGGATGTTCCGCGACCGGTCTGCTCCTGCTGCTGGCGATCTGGTTCGTGCCGCCCGCGGCCGCTGGAGAAGGGTTGTCCCCGATCAGGAGGGTGACTCATGGTCTGGGGCGCCTGCAATCTCCGGCTCACGAGCAACGAGGCCTCGAATCCGTTGACGCTCGTCCCGGTTGTGCCTATGATTGGGACGGCAGTGGGCGGGTCGATACGGCCGATCTCGCTCTCGTCGCGGCCGCCTGGGGGACGAGCGATCCGCAGGCCGACCTCAATGGCAACGGGCAGGTCGAGGTCGTGGATCTCGAGATCCTGGCCCGCTACTGGAACGCCTGGTGCCGCTGGCCGGATGACCCGGGTCGCTTCCAGGTCGGCGGGTTCACTGCCTTTTGGGGCGATCCCCTCTGGCACCTGACCGACAGCTTCAACAATCACGTCGCCTGTGAGGACCCGGCCGATCCATCGCTCTGCGCGCCGCGGGCGTTTGCCAACGCCCGGGCCGCGGGCTTCGACTGGTTTGCGATTACGGAGCATGACCATAATCTGAGCAGCGCGCGCTGGGACGAGATGACCGCCGCCCGGGACGCGGCGGAGGAAGAGTACCAGTTTGTCGCGCTGCGCTCGTTCGAGCTGACCGGGGACTATTTCGAGGGTCACATCAACGTCTACGAAAGCAACACGTGGCCCAGTGAACGGCCGCGCTCGCTGGCCGGTATGTACAGCTGGATTGCCGCCCAACCTGACACCGTCTTCGGGATGTTCAACCACCCCCGCCGTGACGGCTGCGATCCGGTGGCGCGTACGGGTCTCTGCTGGAACTTCAATCAGTGGCAGCCCCACCTTGACTCTGCGCCCCGGCTGCCCCTGGTGCAGAACTACCGGAATGGCCAGTACGAGCTATCGCTCCAGGGGGGCTGGCGCGGGGGTGGCGTCGGGGTCAACGAGTACGGTCGCTACATTGTCGGGCGCGCGGGCGTCATGGCTCTCGATCTCACCCACGAGGCGATTGTCGATGCCCTCCGGCGGGGACGGGTCTTCGGCACCAACGAGAGCCAGCCTGGGCTTGCCCTGGCCCTGCGGGGGCGGAGCGACCCGGCGCACTCCCTCGCCTGGATGGGCGAGTCCGTGGCGGCCTCCGATCGGGTGACGGTGACGCTCGAGGCGCGCGATCTTGCCGGGGGGAGCCTGACGAGCCTGGAACTGCGGGAGGCCCGTTCGTGTGAGACGGTCACGGTCGCGCAGCGCGCCGTGAGCGGG
>DOUV01000241.1:0-727 GCA_003520455.1 Chloroflexota bacterium
GGCGCGCTCGGCCGAGAGATCGGCCACGGCCACCGCGCGCATGCCGGCCATCTGTTCCATCTGGCTGATCAGCCCGGCGCCCATCTGCCCGGCGCCAACAATCCCAACCCGAACCGGCGCGCCTTCCTCGGCGCGCAGGCGTAATCTCTCGACCCAATTCACGAGTCTCGCTCCTTGTTGGTCTTCATCCCGGATCCGTCTCCCGCTTCGTGACGCTGAACCCGCGGAGAGTGAACGCTCGGGGGTGGACCTCACGACTGGCGTGGCAGAAACACGAGATGACCTATCTCGATCCCCACCTCATTTCCTTCACTGAACTCCACACTACAGGCCGCCTCGGCTCGCAACTGGGTCCCGCCGACTTGAATCAGGTAGTCCAGGTGATTCCCCCGGTAGACTCGGCGCCGCACTGTCCCGGTGAGAGGGGCGCCGTCCGGTGAACAGAGCGTGAGGTTCTCGGGCCGGACCACCAGTGTGACACGATCGTCCGCCGGCGGCTGATCGACACGATAGCGCAGCAACTGTTGGCCGGCAGCGATTTGCATGATGAGCGTCCGCCCCTCGTGCCCGAGAACTTGAGCGTCGAGGAAATTGGCCGATCCAATAAAGCTCGCCACAAAGAGATCGGCAGGGTTCTCGTAGATCTCACGAGGCGTCCCCACCTGGAGGACACGGCCCTGATTCATCACGACCACCCGATCGGACATCGTCATCGCCTCGACCTGGT
>DOUV01000241.1:737-4300 GCA_003520455.1 Chloroflexota bacterium
CTGGTCGTGGGTCACGTAGACGATTGTGATCTGGACGCGCTTCTGCAATTCGGTAATCTCGAAGCGCATCTCCTCGCGCAGCTTCGCGTCGAGATTGCTCAGCGGCTCATCCAGCAGCAGCACTTTCGGCTCCATGATCAAGGCCCGCGCTAACGCGACTCGCTGTTGCTGGCCACCGGACAGTTGATGGGGGTAGCGTTCGGCCATGCCGTGCAACTTGACGAGTCCGAGCACCAGTTCGGCCCGCTCGCGCGCGCCCGCACGGTCCACCCGCATGAACTTGAGCGGATACGCGACGTTCTGCAAGACAGTCATGTGCGGCCAGACCGCATAGGATTGAAAGACCATCCCCATCTTGCGCTGCTCCGGTGGCAAGTACATTCTGCGTTCCACCGAGGTGATGGCCTTCCCGTCCAGGAGGATTGAGCCCTGGGTGGGACGTATAAAGCCGGCGACCATCCGCAGGGTCGTCGTCTTGCCGCAGCCCGACGGCCCGAGCAGCGTCAGGAACTCGCCGTCGTGAATGGTCAGCGTGAGATCATCCACAGCCACGACATTGTCGTACGTCTTACTCAGCTGTACCAGCTGTAGTTCGCCCATGGCATCTTTCCCTAAAGCTCCAGCTTCCGGTGTGTCGCCAGATTCAGTCCAAGAACGAGGATGGTCACGAGAAAAGCGAGCGCCGCCGTCAAGCCCACTTTGCCCTCCTGGTGCAAACCAAAGACGACCACGCCGAGGGTCTCATTGTTGACCGAGTAGAGCAGGATTGAGAGCGTCAACTCGGTCAGTGCCGGCATGAACGCCAGGAACCAGCCCGCGTAGACGCTCGGCTTGATCAGCGGCAACGTGATATCTTTGATTGCTCTGACCAGATCGGCACCAGAGATACGGGCCTCCTCCTCCAACGACTCGTGGATCTGCTCCAACGCTGCGCTCGTCGAGCGCACTCCGAAGGTAAGGAAGCGGGCAATATAGGCGATCAGCAAGATCCAGATTGTGTTGTACAGGCTGAAGTTCACGAGCGGCAACGGTTGGAGAAACGCCAGAATCATTGCCAGGGCCACGACCGTACCCGGCACGGCATAGGGAATGATGATCAGCATTTCGAGCAGCCGGCCACCGCGGATGCGCAAGCGGGTGAGAAAATAGCCAATCACGATTGAGAGGAGCGCGATAATCGTGGCCGAGCCGGTCGCGAGAAGGAAACTGTTGAGAAAAGCACGTCGAACCTTCGGCACCGCGAACAAGAGGTCGGAGTAATGCTTGAGCGACAGACTGGAAGAAACCAGTGGCAAACCGACCGCCTTTATGAGCGAGGTGAGAAAGATGGCGGCAATCGGCGCCACCACCGTGATCAGAACCAGGAGGGCCAGGAACCCGAGCGCGAGCGGCCGGATCGCGCCTAATTCGACGAGTTGGGGTTGGGAGACTTTGCCGCTGATGACGGCATACCGCCCCCGCGCCAGGACCAGTCGCTGGATCTGTAGGCCAAGGAGGGCCAGAACCACCAACACCATCGAGAGCGCGGCCGCCAGCTGCAAGTTGTTCGCCTGGTCGAAATTCAGAACCGTCGCGTAGATTTTGGTCGTCAGCACGAAGTAGCGCCGGGGAAAGCCCAGCACGGCCGGGATACCGAAATTGGCCATCAGCGACATGAAGATTAACAGCCCGGCGGCCCACACGTTCGGCATGATCAACGGCAAGGTCACGTCACGAAAGGTCCGGAAGGTGCCGGCGCCCGAGATACGGGCGGCCTCTTCGAGGGCGGGATTGGTCTTCTCGAACGGCCCGAGGGTCACGAGGTAGGCAATCGGATAGCCGTAGAGGATCATCACCAACACGATCCCGACAGGTCCGTAGATCACAAGCAGCCGATCGCCGGTGAGGAACATCCAGAACTTGTTGATGAAGCCGACCGGTCCCAACAGATAGACCCAGGCGATCGCGCCGATGAACGGCGGAATCAGGTAGGGTACGATCAAGACCGCCCGCCAGAACGCTTTGAAGGGAACATCGGACCGTGCGACGAGCCATGCCAGGAAGACACCCAACGCCGTCGCGCCTCCCGTACCCAGAAGCGACACGGTGAGGCTATTCCGCAACACTTCATACGTATCCGGCTGGCTCAGCAATCGCGCATAGTTGGCGAGTGAGAGTTGCCCGCGGGTCAGGAACGAATTGTAGATCAGCACGAGCGAGGGGTATAGCACGACGCCAAGAACAAACAGGACGATCAGGCCGCCGCCCACGTATGCGAGCGAGCGACCGGCCGGTACCAGATTGGCCCGCCGAGTCTCCCGGTTGACGAGCGCTTCCTGCGCCACGAGATCGCTCCTTCGCCATGACAGGCCGGGCGTGGCCATCCCTAGAACGACCACCGGAGTCGTTCCGGCGTGGGCCGAGATGGCCACGCCCGGCCCCCCTACCTTCTGATCCTAGCCGGCAGGTCCACCGAAGAGGTCGCCAAACTTCTGGCGGATCTCGTCTCGATGCGTGTTGATGTAGTCCACGTTCACCGGAATAACCTTCAGATCCGCGAGATCCGGCGCGCCCTCCGGAGCCGGCATACCTGGGAGAACCGCCACGTAGCTCTGCTTGACGAAAAGCTTCTGGGCCCGCTCGGAATACATGTAGTCCAGAAAAGCTTTCGCCGCCTCAGCGTTTTTCGTGTCCTTCATAATTCCAATGGGAGTCGGAATAAGGACCGCCCCTTCCGCCGGCCAGATATGATCAATCGGGGACCCCTGGGCCTTGAGGCTGCGTGCAAAGAAGTCAACCAGCTGGGCGATCTCATACTCACCGCTCGCCAGTTTATTCGCCACGGCGCCGTTGCCCTGCTCTACCCCGGCGCCATTCTCCTTCAGCTGCTGAAAGTACTCCCAGCCAAATTCGGGCATGTCGGCGAAGGTACCGACCTGGCCAAACGCCGCTCCCGAATAGAAGGGGCTCGGCATGCCTACCTTCCCCTGAAACTTCGGGTCGGCCAGATCCTTCCAGCTGGTCGGGGGCGGATCAACCAGTTGGGTGTTGTAGGCGACGACGTTGAAGATCAGGCGAACTTCGTGGTAGCGGTTGTTGTCGTAGTGATACTCAGCGGGGGCCTGGTCGCCGCCCCGGGGCATGTACGAAAGGAGGAGGTCCTTCTCGGCCAGCATCCGGAAAAAGTCAATGTCCGCAAACCAGATCACATCTGCCTGGATGTCGCCGGCCTGTTCTTCGGCTTGAATCTTCGCGGTGACTTCACCGGTCCCCGAACGGAAGATATTCACCGTCACGTCCGGATACACCTGGTTGAAGTCGTTGACCATCTCGTTGACCTTGTCCTCCGACTCAGAGGTATACAACTGAATCGTGCCCGAAGCTTGAGCAGCAGTTTCCTCAGTCGCCGCTGGTGCTTCGGCCGTGGGCGAGGCGCTCTCGGCCGTCGTCGCAGTGGGTTGGGGCGCCGCGGTCGGTTCGGGTGCCTGCGTTGCCGGCGGCGGCGGTGCAGATGTCGGCTCAGCGGCGGGAGTTGGCTGGGCCGCGCCGGCACAGGCTGCCAGCAAGACGAGCAGTAGGATCAG
>DOUV01000606.1:0-130 GCA_003520455.1 Chloroflexota bacterium
CCGCCGCGGCGCGCCCCGCGGCCACCAATCGTGCGAGCCGTTTGCGCCGGGAGCGGGCCATGGCGCTGCGGCGGTCTAAACATGCTTGGGCCCGCCGGCCACGGCGAGCACGCTGGACCAGCTGGGGGGC
>DOUV01000606.1:167-3802 GCA_003520455.1 Chloroflexota bacterium
TGGACCAGCTGGCGCTCCTCGCGGCGGCTGAGCAGCCGCCTCATGGTCGCGTTGTTGGGGTCCTGCTGACCTCGCCTCCGATCCTGGCTCATCGTCTGTCTCCTCGACGAGCGTGCGGTGCGCCCACAAGCCATTTGAAGTCTAGCACACCCGCGCAAGTTTAGCAAGTATAAACTTCTTTAATTTGCGGATTTGCGCTTACACGGGCTTTGGTTACAATGTACAATAATGCGAAAGCGAGATCGGAGCTGGCCCGGCTGACTGCAAGTACAGCCGCGGCAGAACGACGAAGGACAAAAGGGCTCTTGTGGTCCGCGGTCACCCGGCTTCCACTCTTCACTGCGCGTCGCCGGTCCTGAGATCGCACGATGAGGTGGCCTGCTGGGCATGAGCTTGCCCCAAGGCGGAGGCAGCTCCTGCGGCGAGGGAAAGTTGATGACAGACGCAAGCGGTCTGCGATCGATCGTCTCAGAACAGATGAATGATACCCGCGCTGCTCTGATCCAGGAGATCAAGCAGTGTGGGCAGTGCACAGTCGAGCACCTGAGCGACTGTTTGCAGATTACGCCCACCGCGGTTCGTCAGCACCTTGCGACTCTCGAGCGCGATGGCCTGGTCGGGCGCACGAAGGCCACCCCGCAAGGTGTCGGCCGGCCCGGGTACGTGTACCGGCTGACGTCGCGTGCCCAGGACCTCTTCCCGGCGTCGTATCGCCAGTTCGCTCTCGACCTCTTGACCGGTCTGATTGAGCTCGACGGCATCGGCAAAGTCGAGCAACTTTTCGAGCGGCGCCGTCGCCTGATGGCGGCCCAGTATCGGCCTCACCTCGAGGGAAAACCCTTCGCCGAGCGCATCGCCGAGCTGGCGAGGCTGCGCTCGCAAGCGGGCTACATGACGGGGTGGGAGCAGCTCGACGATAACATGTTCCTGATTCGTGAGGCCCACTGCCCGCTCATCGGCGTGGCCGAGACGTGTCCCCAACTCTGTCATGAGGACTTGCGAATGTTCGCCGACCTGCTCGGCGCCAATGTCGTGATCCAGGAGCACATGGCGAGTGGCGATAGTCGTTGTTGCTACCGCGTTACGCCTGTGGGTTCTTGAGCCCCGCGTGAAGTGAAACGAGCCGCCCTTTCGAGGCGGCTCGTTTGATTCTGGTCTGTTAGATCAAATCTGAACGTTCTCCACAGGCGCAAAGTCGCGCTCGGCCGCGGCCATAATCAGCGTCGCCACCTCATCCGCGCCGAAGAGGCCCGTATTGATCAGTAAGTGGTAATACTCGCGGTCGCGATAGTCCTGCAGCCCGTACACCTGCCGGAGTTTCGAGCGGTCGCGCACGTCGCGGTACTCAATCTCGTGGAGCGCGTCATCGTCGCTCGTCAGTTGCTCGCGCGTCCGGTAGCGGGCCACGCGAGTCCCTATCGGGGCGTAGAGGAAAACCGCCAGTGCGCCCTCGATGCCCTGGGCCAGGACGCCTGCCATGCGTCCCTCCACGATCAGGCCGTTGGCCTGGCGCATTCTCTCGTTGACGCGCTTATCGAACGCGCGGTGAACCTCGTTCGGGAGATGGCTCACCCTGGCGACGCTCAGGCCCTGGTCGGCGGCATAATCGCGGAAGAGTTGGCCGATGTGGAGCCGCTGCCAGCCCTTAAGCCGCGCCGCCAGCGCTGTAGCGACCTGAGTCTTGCCGGTGGCTACCTCCCCGGAAATCGCGATCACCCGTGCTCGAATCACAAGAACCTCCTGACCGCTGACGCCTGCGCTGCCAGACCGAGATGATCTCGCGGTGGGTCGGAAACGCCATCTCAGGGAGCATCTCGGCTGGGAACCAACCAAGCTCGACCACATCGTCGCTGGCGACCGCCGTGCCGGCGACAATGCGGCCCCGGTAGAAAATCAAGGTCCCCTTCTTCTCGCCGGTCCCGATCTCAAAATCCCATACGCCGAGCAGTTCGGTCGCCTCGACGGTGAGGCCTGTCTCCTCATACACCTCGCGCTGGGCGGCCAGAATCACGCTCTCGCCGTAATCCACGAAGCCAGACGGGAGATACCATTTCCCCTTTCCCGGACTCCAGCGGCGCCGTCCCAGCAGCACCTGCCCGTCGCGCTCGATCAGGACCCCGGCCGCGACTTTGGGATCGGCGAAGTAGATAAACTGGCAGGCCGGGCATCTGAGTCGCATCACACCACTCACGTCGGCGACTTCGAAGGCGTGGGCACAACGCGGACAGAAACGCCAATCCGGTGGGATCATCGCCGGGCCCGCCGGTGGCAGGTCCGGCGCTCTCGCTGCCAGGTACCCGTGAATTCAATCATTGCGTCCCTGTGGTCTGAGGGCCCCTATGGTGGTCAAGTACCACCGTTCGACGCCCTCCTTGAGGAGACCGGCCGGGAGCCCGGTGAGCGGCAGGCCCAATGCGTCTCCCACGCCGTCGTTGCCGCCGAGGGAGACCAACACGCCAGGTCTGGTCGGCTGGTAGGGTTCGTAGGGCTTGCCCTGGCACTGGGCGATAAGCACCTCGGCGACGTACTCGCCCTGCCGAAGCGCGTTCGATGCCGTCGCGGCGAGGGGCTCCCCCCCGTTGAGATAGAAGGCACTGTCCCCGATCACAAAGATGTCGGGTTCCCCTTGGGCCTGGAGAAATCGGTTTACTGGCACGCGGCCATCGGGGTCAGTGCGGAGTCCGGCCTCAGCCAGCAGGGCCGGGGGGCGCACCCCACCCGCCCAGACCAGCGTCCCGGCACAGATCGTCTCTTCCCCACCACCCGGCCGGCCCAGGGTGACGAAGCGCCCCTCGACCCGTATGACCGGGGTGTTCACGCGAACGTCAACACCCTTGCGCCGCAAGATGGCGCTGGCCCGGTGGGAGAGTTTCGGCTGCCAGCCGGGCATCAGTCGCTCCTGCGCCTCGACCAGGAGCAGGCGAATCCCGGTCAGAGGCAAGCTGTACTGATCGGCCAGCACAGGCGTCCAGTGGGTCAGCTCGCCTGCCAGCTGAGTGCCGGTGTAGCCGCCTCCGGCCACCACGACCGTCATCCGGCAGCGGCGCTCCTCGGCCGAGTCGGCGCGGGCCGCCGCCGCGAACTGCTCGATGATGTGCTGCTTGAGTGCGCGGGCCTCATCCCACCACCGCAGGGGGAGGGCCGCCTCGGCCAGGCCGGGGATCAGTGGCCAGACCGTGTCGGAGCCGAGCGCGATCACCAGCCGATCGTACGCTATCGGTCCGGCGTCGGTCAGCACCCGCCGCTGGTCCGGCTGAATCGCACGCACCTCTGCCTGGACAAAGGCCAGGGCCCCGGCCGGGAATAACCCCGGCAGCGGGACGCGAGCTCGTTCAGGCGGGATAGCGTCAGCCGCGACCTGGTGTAGCCAGGTGATGACCTGGTGGTAGTCGTTGCGATCAACCAACACCAGCTCAGTCTCAATCTGGTCTCGGACCTTGGCTGTGGCCAGATCAAGGGCGACCCGCAACCCGGCGTAGCCTGCCCCAAGAATCACGATCTTCATGGAGTTCCTATCGATGCGCGGGTGGTGCAAGCGCGCCTCGCCCCGCACGGTCGAATGCCGGCTTCGCTCATATCAGTGTCGCGTGTGTGAGCGCGACGCGCTCGCATACGCGACACACCCTATTCCATAT
>DOUV01000396.1 GCA_003520455.1 Chloroflexota bacterium
GGAATTCATTCCGGGGCGGCCGGGCTTACGTTTCAGATCGCCGGCCGGGTCGTCTGGGCTGCTGGCGAGTGACACTCGTCTGAACTCCCAATGACTGTGAGCCGCAGCCTGCCCAACCGGGCCCGAGTATAATAGAGCGAGGTATCCCGCGCGCAAGAGCGAGGTCCGCGCCTATTTTTCAGCGTCACTTCCTCTTGCCGGAAGAAGAGCAATCTCACCCGTGTCGCACTTCCTGGAACGTCTGGTGTCTTATGGCCGAGAAACCCAAACCTCAAGACGTGGCGCGCATGTTGTCGCATCTGCGGGACAGCGAGGAGATGAAACCTCGCCGGGTCGAGAGCGCTCCGCTGGACCCCCAACTCGAACTCCTGCGCTCCTGGCAATCGGAGCGACTTGCACGCACCTATGCCGATTTCCTCACCAGCCCACGCTACGGCCCTGCCTGCCGCTTCTTCCTCAGGGATATCTACGCCCCGCGCGATCTTACCCAGCGCAACACCGACATGGAGCGTCTGCACGAGTTTCTCGCGCGCTTCCTGCCGCCGGGTGCCCTGGAGACCCTGACCGACACGATCGAGCTTCACACCCTGACCGAGGAACTCGACCGGGCCTTGCTCACGGTCCTGGTGGAGGATTTGGGCGTGACCGATTCGATCACTGTGGCACTCTACGCCGAGGCCTACCGCATCTGCGACAATTACGACGAGCGGAAGAATCAGATTGATCTCATCATCGAGGTGGGGCAGAGTGTTGACCGGCTGGTACGCCTGCCCTTCATCGGCACGACCTTCCGCCTCTTCCGCGGCCCCGCCCACAGCGCCGGCTGGGGCGAGCTCCATGATTTCCTGGAGCGGGGCTACAACGCCTTCAAGCGGATGAAAGGCGCCGAGCGGTTCCTGCGCACCATCCAGGAGCGCGAGACCCGCATCCTGGACCAGATTTTCGGCGGCGATCCCGACCCCTTCGCGATCTGACGCTTCCGACCATCTCTCAGGCACCCGAAGCCGGCTGCCTCCGTCCGAGAGCGCGCCCGAGTGTGAATGCGGAGGCGGAGAGAAACAGAGACGCAGGGAGCGTTCACCGCAATTGTCCCTGCGTCTCCGCGTTGAAAGGCCCTGTCGTACCCTCAACTCCCTTCCACGCGCCTCATTCAGCCAAACAAGACGGAGCGCCGCGCGGCCAGCCGCCTGTAGATCATCTCCTGGACGACGTTGCGCACCTGGTCCGTGAGCTGCGAGACCAGCACCGGATTGTTCGCCGCCTCCGGCCTGTAGCCCTCCATCGGGATCGGCGCGCCAAAATCGATGGACCACCTGGTCGGCAGGGGGATGAACCCCAGGGGTCCCAGCCACGGCCAGGTGGGCGAGATCGGGAAGTAGGGGAAGCCCGTGATCCTCGCCAACAGGTTCGACCTGGCGAGCGAGATGTAGGTCTCCTCCGCGCCGACCACTGATACTGGAATGATGGGCGACCCGGTGTGCAGCGCCATCTTGATGAAACCACCCCGGCCAAAGCGGGCCAGCCGGTAGCGCTCTTTGAAGAGCTTGCCGACGCCCTTGTAGCCTTCCGGGTAGACCGCCACCAGTTCATCCTGTTCCAGCAGGCGGATGCCGTTCTCCTGGGTAGCCAGAACCTGGCCCAGCTTCACCAGGGCAGCCGAGACAAACGGCAGCGTGGGGAACCAGGTGGCGTAGAGCGACCGGACCAACCGCTGGGCCGGATGCTCGGTGAGCACCGCCGTCCCCACCATCGCGCCATCCCACGGCAATTGCCCGGAGTGATTGACTACCAGCAGCGCGCGCCCTTCGTTGGGGATGTTCTCGATGCCGGTGGTCTCCACCCGCCAGTACTTCAGGTACATGAACTGAAAAAACGGCAGTAAGATGTCCAGGAACTCTCGATCCAGTCCCCACTCGTCGGTCTCGTACTCGCCGGTGAAGCGGCGCTTGAGCACGTCGGATTGGTACTTCAACGTGTAGTGGAGAAGGTACGATATGCCTTTCCAGGTATCGACATCGAACAGATCTTTGCCGGCGGCACCCCGGAGCTTCTTGAAAATGCCCGGCCCGCCGGTAGGGAAGAACTTATCCACGCTCTCGCCCACCAGGTCTGGCAGACCCTTCGGCGAAAACGGCGGCGATACGGAACCGGGCCTGATCGCCTGCAAGCGCTCGATAAGCGCATCGAGCTCGGCGACCAACTCCTCGCGGAGGGTCTGGTCGGGGACGTCCGCTTCCGATCGACCCGCCACCGCCCTCGCGGCCACGGGCCGGTGGACCCGGCAGTACTCGGAACCGCTCTGGACATGGTTCTTGCAGGGCTCGCCCGACCGGGTGTAGGCCTTGCAAAACGGTCGGGCTCCGTTATGAGTCATTATCCTCTTCCTCCTCCCCGGCCACGAGAACGGTCTCCGGTTGCCTTCGCGCCCGCCGGCGGCGCGCGATCGTGTCGCGCAGCCGTTCCTCATCGTAGAGCCGAGTCGCCGACTCAGGCAGGTACCGGCGGAGGCGCTGCTGCCCCGCGAACTCGCGCAGCGCTTCATCGGCCGTATAGCGGGGGGAAAAGCCAAGGCTCGTGCGCATCTTCGCCAGGTCCCCAATCCAGGGGTAGCGTAGATAATCCGGTTCGATGGGCGCATAGCGGGCGAGCCGGCGGCTGTTGTGTCCCAGCAACCCGAGACCCCAGTAGGCCAGCGGGTGAAGGATCGGGATGGCGACCTTGCCGGCCAGGGCCGTGAGCCGGCTCAGCGGCATGACCCCCTCGGCACCTACATTGAACACCCCCGGCACATCGTTCACGGTGGCATAGACCAGTGCCGCCACGACGTCGTCTTCGTGAATCACCTGCATCATAGGGTCGAAGCCGAGGAGCGCCGGCATCCGCGGCTCTTTCAAAAAGCGAGTCATGGGCGTCTCGGCGGCCGGCCCGACAATGTTGGGAAAGCGCAGGATGGTCAACGCCATCCCCGGCACCTGGCGGCGGAAGCCGTTGCAGAAGGCCTCGATCTCCACCATGTCGCGGGTGTAGCCGTAGTGGTGGCTTCCTTTCAGCGGGTGCGCCTCGGTCAGAAAGGCCGGGTTGGCCGGAGAGGCACCGTACACGGCGGTGCTGCTCTTGAGCACGACCTTGCGGACGCCCGCCTGGGTGCTCGCCCCCAGCACCTTCACCGTGCCCATCACATTCACGTCAAACGCGGCCTCGGTGGGCTGAAACGTCTCGAGGAACGTCAGGTGGCAGACGGTGTCGATCCCCTCCGCCTTGAACAGTTCGGCCAGCAATGAGTTGCGGATATCGGCCTGGATGAAATCGAGCCCTTTGATGTCTTCGGCGGGCGGTTCTGCGTCCACACCGATGACGTGGCAACCCGACTCGGCGATCAGCCGGGCTGCTACCCGTGCCCCCCAATCGCCGGCCACTCCAGTCACCAGGACAGCGTTCTTCTGGGTCACTCGTTCTCCTCCTCAGCTCAAACGGGGTGCCGCCGGAGCCACCGTGGCACCAGCGTGCCGAGGGCGCCCAGCCCGGCAGCCAACCACACCCAGCGCCGGACCGAGCCGTTAGACGCCGTTACGCCTTTGGCCATCACCGGAATCTTCGCCAGCCTGGCGCCCGCGTCGGCCCTGACCCGCGCAAAGAGTTCGGGGTCGTTGCGCAACCTCTCGGCCAGCGCCTGCTTCCGGGCCACATCTTCGTCGGTGATGTACGTGCCAAACGAGCGCAGGCCCGCGAGTTGGAAGTTGTGCTTCTTGAAGAGGCGGTAGATCTCCTTGACCCGCTCCATGGTAATGTTGCGTCCAAGGGTGTAGTCCTCGAAGCGACCCTCCATGGCCAGCAGGGCCGTCTCGGCCAGGCAGGCGTAGGCCGTCCTGGGCGGAAGGCCGATGTCGTAGCCGAAGTCAATAGAGCCGGGCATGAGTACCTCGCCGCTCTCGATCACCAGGACGTCGGGGCGCAGCGCCGCCTCGGCGGGGTTGATATCCGGCGGGCGGGCTACATCGCAGATCACCGCGCCCGGCTTGCATCTGGTGATGTCGATGATGCGTTGGCCGAAGGCCGACGTCGCCGTGACGATCAAGTCACAGTCGGCGACCAGATCGTCGGCCTTCGTGGCAATGATCACCTGGGCACCGGGCGTTTCCGCCTGGATCTGGCGCTTTAGTTCGATCAGTTTCTCCGGCTCGATCGACACCAGGACCACATCGTAGATGGCCTGGGCCAACAGGCGCGCGCAGACCGAGCCGATGGAACCCGTGGCGCCGACCACCATCGCCTTGCCCCGCGTCAGGTCTTTCCGGCCCATCTTGATGACTGCCTGTTTGGCTGCTTCGAGCGTCGCGGCCACCGTCAGACTGTTTCCGCTGGTGATGGCGATGTCGGCTTCATTGGCTACCGTGATCCCGGCGTCGCCGACTACGCTGGTGAACGCGCCCAGCCCCATGATTCGGGCCCCCTTGCGCTCGGCCATCCGCGCCGCCCTGTTGAGGCGCACGTAGGTGAACCGCTCGTCGTGGCGCAGCATCTGGCGCGGGGTAGCGCCCAGGGCAATCAGGTGACCTTCGATGCGCTGGCCCGTGGCCGGCGACCGGCCGCCGGTGATGCGCCCCAGGTAGAGGGGGGGAATCCAGGCCGCCACCGCTTCGACGAGATCATCGGGCAGGGAGCGCGTCCAGCGGAAGAGGGGATGGTTATGAATGAAGCGAACATCCAGCGGGTGAATCACAAAGGCGAAGCGGTTGATGCCGGCCTCCTCGGGCTGCAAATAGTGGATTGCGGGCGTCCAGTCGATCGCGGCGATCAAGTCCAGGTAGGTATTCTCGGTCAAGGGCAAATCGCGATTGGGGCGCAGCGCCGCCAGCAACGCCTCAATCGTCGCAGCCGACCAGCGACCGAGGCTCCCCTTGCCCTCCAAAGAGGGCATCATGGTGACCACAATGGCCACGCCGCGCCGGCGGAGATCATCCAGGTCTGCCTGGCCGGCCGACTCCACCACGACCGCCTTGTGTTCCAGTTTCGGCGGAGCGTAGCGACGAATGAGGCCGATGTCGCCGGCCAACACATCTGCCCGGCGGAAGGGATCGGTGGCCCGCGAGGGACCCGGCGGGCTCGGCTGGGGGTTGATGCGCTGGAACGGCGCGTCCTTCAAGCGCTCCAACGTCGGGCCGGCCGCCTGGTCCAACGTCTGGCGGCTGCCCACGCCCGGAAAATCGGGCAACCCAAAAAAGACCATCGGATCGGCGTAGCGGATGGAGGGGCTGTGCCGGCCGAGCGCCTGGGCCAGGCCGTTGTGGTTGAGGCCCGGCACCATCAAGATATGCTTCTCGCTGAAGATCCCCGGCTGGGCGCGGTCGGCCAGAATCACCCCCCAGCGCTCGAGACCATCTCGGACCCCGCTGCCACCGACGACCGGGGTGGTGTGGGCGGCGGCCGGCAGGGTGGCACCGACCTCGTGGGGGCGATGGGCCGCGCCCAGATTCAACTGGGCCGGCATCCCTTCCAGGCCGATGGCATCGATCTGGCCATCGGCCGCCTCGATCAAGGCCCGCGCCCGGCCGACATCAGCGCCACAGCCGGCCCGGCGGATCTGAACGTCCTGACCGAGAAATGAAACCGTCGAGGTCTCATCGCCCTCGCCTACGTGGATGACAAGAATCTCTTTCATACGTCAAACCATCCTGGGCGGGTTACAGGTTAAAGGTTGCAAGGTTGGAACCTTCCAACCTGCAACTGACCCTTGGGTCGGTCGAGCCAAAGTGGATCGCGCCGCCCGGCCACCGGTGACATTTGTCTGTTCCTTCCGTGACGATGCCTCACGAACCCCTCTTGATTCGTATGACGCAGTGTGTTATCATAATTTATGATGCAATGCGTCATGCGGTGGAACACCACTTCGACACAGCGTTCATCCAACTTCAACTCCCAAAGGAGGCCTTCGATGGCAAAGAAAAACAGCAAGGTCGCCGAGGTCGTGGTCGAGGAGCTCGACGCCGAAGCGTTCGTTGAAGAGGGTGTCGAGCGGGAGCCAAATCCCCTGTTCGAGTCGGCGCGCAAAATCTTGCTCGCCTCCATTGGCGGCTGGGCCCTGGCCTGGGACGAGATTGAGGACTTTGTTGACAGGCTCGTCGAGCGAGGCGAGGTCGCCGAGCAGGACGCCCGCAAACTGCTGCGGGAGATGGCCGAGAAGCGCAGGCCGGCCGAGTTGGACGAGCGGATGGAGGAAATTCTGAACCGCATGAATGTACCCAGCAAGGCAGACATCGAAGCGCTGGGCGACAAGATTGCTGCGCTGACCAAGAAGGTGGAGGAGCTGAAGAAGACCCAGGCGTAAATGCACCATGCTCCACCTGGGGGAGGGGAGACAACGGTTTCCTCTCCCCGTTTTATCGCTCCGGAGGGAGTCCGGCATCTGGGCCGGAGAATCCTTCGCCCCCGCTGTGGTCCTGTTTTCAGCCTGCAGCGAATCGTGTACCATTGAGCAACCCAGGAGCGAGTGAATGCCGATCATCAAGCGCTATTCCAACCGTAAACTCTACGACACGCAGGCCAAACAGTACGTCACGCTCGAGAGAATCGCCGAGCTCATCCGCCAGGGGGTCGACGTTCATGTCGTCGATCACGCGACCGGTGAGGATCTGACCGCCCTGACCCTGACCCAGATTATTCTCGGCGAGGAAAAAAAGCCGGGGGGCTTTCTGCCCCGAACCGTGTTGACAGCCCTCATCCAGGCCGGTGGCGACACGCTGTACACGGTGAAACGGGCCCTGGGGACCCCAGCGGGCCTGGCGCGTCAGGTCGATGACGAGATCGAACGGCGCGTCCAGGCCCTCGTCAATCAGGGTGAGCTCTCGAAGGAGGAGGGCCTGCGGCTCCAGGATAAACTTCTCGCCCAGGGCCAGCGCCTCCACGACCCACTGTGGCCGGACGAACAGGCCCTCGAGCGGGCTCTGCTCGAGCGCGGGCTGCCGGCTCGCGATGAGCTCCGGCGACTGGCCGAGCAGGTCGAACTATTAGCGACCAGGCTCGATCAGATCGGCACGCCCTCCCGATCCGAGCACGAGCCCTCTCAGGGTCAAGGGTGACGCCCGCAGCGCATCGAGCAGGGCGAGCCCGGTTATCCAAAGCGTTCGGGGATCAACACCGCTCAGCGGCGCCTATCACAGGTTGAGAGCGGCGCGGATGCAGGCCAGTTTGGCCTCAGCGGCCTGCTCGCCGAGGGCGATCAGCTCTTTGTCCTTCGTGAATCGTAGATAGCTCGCCCCGGCGAGTTGCGGCGTGATGAGACAGTCGGCGGCCTTGACCCCCCCACCGGCCTGGCGGATGAGCGTCTCCACGGCTGCAAACCCGAACCCGAACGGTCCCCACCGCCGCCGCAGAACCGGCGCGAAGAGGTCCACCCCAATGACGTAATCGGCCCCCAGTGCCCGCACGAGCGAAACGGGCAGGTTATTCGACGCGCCCCCATCGACCAGGAAGCGCCCATCCACCTCAACCGGCGTCACGATGCCTGGCACCGAACTACTCGCTCGCACGGCCGGCGCCACCCGACCTTCCTTCAGCGCCACCGACTCACCGGTTTCCAGGTCGGTGGCCGCCGCCGCAAAGGGCAGCTTCAAGTCGCTAAAATCCAGGTCGCCGATCGTCGCAACCAGCCAGCGTTCCAGCCTGGCGAAGCTCACAAAGCCCTTGACCGGCCACACCGGGCTGGCGAAATCCCGCCACCGGGCGCGCGAGGCGAGCGCCCTGAGCTGCGGGAGCGGGACGCCGGCGCAGTAGAGGGCGCCGGTGAGGGCGCCG
>DOUV01001039.1:0-8340 GCA_003520455.1 Chloroflexota bacterium
CCAAATTCCTGGGTCCATTATAACACTGATCACGGTGCCGGTTTTGCTCAACCGTTGGAAGAGCCCGAGCGAACCGCCAGCCACTCGCCCCTCCCCGACGCGTCTGACCATCACGATGCCGGCAAACAGTGAACAACCGCCCGTCCCTTAGCGTCTTCAACGTTGAGCACCCCGGCGAACCCATCCCCCCGAATCGGCGCCCTCACGCACAGGAGCCGCTCAGCAATGAGCGGCTCCTAACGCTCTTGCCGGCGAGATGCATACCTCGCCGACCGCTCATGCGCTCGTCGAACGTGGACGCCGAGGGAAACAGGAGCGGTGGACGCGAGGCGCAACCGCTCCCTCTGGACGATCCGTGCGGTGACCATCTCAATCTAAGAGAACACTCAGCCTGCGAGGACGAGCCCCTCGCGGGCTGGAAGTGAAACCCTTACCCGGCCATCGGCAACGGCACCGCTCCGCCCCTGACCGAACAGGGGCCGCAGCGCAACACCATCGTGGAAGAAGGCGCCGACCGGGAGAGTGACCTCACACAATTCCTCCGCCACGTTGATGGCCACCACCAACGCCTCAGAGTTGTCGTAGCGGGCGAAGGCGTAGATATCCTCGTGACCGTAAAGTTTGCTGAAGCGACCTCGGCGGAGCACGGGGTGGGCGTGTCTTAGGGCGATCGCTCCTTTGAAGAACTCCAGCAGGTCCAGATCCCAGTTCGCCCGGTCATGCCAGGGAAAGGTGCAGCGGCAGTCGGGGTCTTGTCCTCCGGGCAGCCCGATTTCGTCTCCATAATAGATCGAGGGGGCGCCAGGATAGGTCATCTGGAACAGGGTCGCCAACCGCACTGTCGGCGTATCGCCCTGGGCGATCGTCAGAAGATGGGCGGTGTCGTGGCTGTCGAGCAGGTTGAGCTGCACCAGGGTGACCTCCCAATCGTAGAGATTGAGCAACCACTCGATGCGATCGGCGAACGCCTCGGCGCTCAGGGCCGGGTAGGGCTCGTAGGAGCGTCCTTCGACGAGCGACAACTTCACGCGGTCCCCGGCGATGAAGGCGATGACCGCCTCGGTAAAGAGGTAGTTCATCACCGCATCGAACTGATCGCCCTGCAGCCACTGGCGAGCATCCCGCCAGACCTCACCGACGATATAGGCCTCGGGGTTGATCGCTTTCATGCGCTGGCGGAACTCCTCCCAGAAGCCCTCGGTCTTGATCTCGAAGGGTACATCCAGGCGCCAGCCGTCGATTGCGTACTCGCGCAGCCAGAACTCCCCAATCTGCATGATGAACTCGCGCACCTGTGGGTTCTCGGTGTTGAACTTCGGCAGGGCCCGGTTTTCATCCCAGCCAACGTAGTTGGCTGGCACGGCGCCGGCGTAGGGCGCCAGGGGCCAGTCCTCAATCAGAAACCAGTCGAGCCAGGCAGAGAAGGGTCCATTTTCGAGAATGTCGTTGAACTGGAAGAACCCCCGACTGGCGTGGTTGAAGACCCCGTCCAAGATGACGCGAATGCCGCGCGCGTGGGCGGCCTCCACCAACGTGCGGAGCGCCGCGTTGCCGCCCAAGAGGGGGTCCACCTTCTCGTAGTCATGGGTGTGGTAGCGGTGGTTGCTGGCCGACTGGAAGATCGGCGTGAAATAGATCGCGGTGATCCCCAGGGCCACAAGGTAATCCAGATGCTCGACAACCCCCAGCAAGTCACCCCCTTTGTAGCCTTGCGCGGTCGGGGGTGCCTCCCACGCTTCCAGGTTGTTGGGCTTGGGAACGCGAGCGCTCTTGGCGAAACGATCCGGGAAAATCTGGTAGAAGACGGCATCTTTGACCCACTCGGGGGTCTCGATCGATGGGCTGCGCGGTGGCTCGGGCTTGACAGACATCACCCTCTCCTCAAGGACGGTCGCAGGAGAACGAAGCAACGAGGACCTGCTCATCAGAGACAGGTGCAAGAACCAGGCCAACAACC
The DNA here is from genome assembly GCA_003520455.1 of Chloroflexota bacterium. The sequence goes on from DOUV01001039.1 coordinate 1,958, forward strand.
ATCGCGAGAGGCGGTAACTTGAGACAATAAGCCCTAAAAGGCGTGTCCTTCCGATGGTGTGGTTCGTCGAGCGGGGCCTGTTGCATGATCATACGCCGTGCGCGCTGTTTCGCGCACTGGGGAAGCCGCAACTATGAAACGGCTTCCCCAGATCTGCCAATGTTCGGCCCGATGTCATCGATGTGAGGACGTGAGTCGAGGGACAGACCGCCGTGGCCGACAGCTCTCTGCTCATCGGTCGCGACCGTACACCCTCCGATGGCGGCGCCATCGACGCCGTGCTGTTCCAAAACATTCAGGCGAACGGCATACTGCCCAAGGTACCTATCGAATTGGCCAAACCCGGGATCGAGGCATGGGAATCGCTCCCAATATGCCTTTCAGCAACGTCCTGCCAGGCATGCCTTCATACACGACTACATTCAGCCGCCGGATCTCATCCCCCGGTCCTCAAGCCATCTCCGGCAGACGAAAGTCATCCGGAACTTCAACCTCCATGTCGAGAAAGACGCCACTCATGGCTTTCCCGTGCAGGTCGCGCCGCAACGTTTTGGTACTCCCTCCACCGAGTGCCCCATGCAGGACGAAGTTCAGCGCTGCAATATTGGGCAGTTCGTATCGTTCGACCGCCCCTTTGACCGCGCCATCGAAATACTGCTGGACACGCTCCGCTGTGACGTAGGACTGAATGAAGTCGAAGTGAGCAGGGTCGTAGGCAATCAGAGACAACGTCAGACTGTCGCCCTTGTCGCCCGTCCGTGAATGACAGAACTGGCGCAATTGAATCCGCCGAGTCATGATCAAGCCTCCTCAATGACGACTGCCGGTTCTTCAATCGTCTCTCGCGGTACCAGGACGGTATAGACACTGGGCGTTTCGTCGATTGGCATGAGATTCCGGCCCGGGGTGCCTCCGGCCGGACCGTAATGGTTCCCGGCCCCCATGAAGCAATCCCACACAAATCGCTCCGCCTCTTCGCGCGCCTCGAAGCGCCCCGCCACATGCAACATCACCTCGCGCGGAACGACCGGGTCTTTTCCCCATGGCGCGAACAACGAGTCGATTCCGATATAGGCTGCCCGAAACTCCTGGGGTTGAATTCCCATCACCGCAAGCCGATCTTGAACCAGCTGGGCCGAGAGCTTTGCCCGGTCAAGGGCATCCGTGCCGCCGAATTGAATGTAGCTCTCGCCGATATATCCTTCTTTGACTGTTACGAGCACTTTCAGTGTCTCGGGTCGCGGATGCCCTGTCGTTCCCGTGATCCGGACACGGTCGGTTCCAACCTGCTCGAGCGTGGTCGTCGTGAAATCGACAACCACATCTGGGTGAATGTAACGGGCCGGATTGCCGACCTCGTACAAGAGCTGCTCCTTCACGACCGGTACCGTGATGACCCCTCCGGTTTCCGGCAGCTTGGTGATAACTGCGTCTCCGTTGGGCTGCACCTCAGCATATGGGAGGCCGACCCGAGCGAGATCGGGCACTGTCTTATAGGGAGGAGACGCGAAGTAGCCTCCCGTGACCTGGGGTCCACATTCCATGACGTGACCAACACCCATCCCCCGCCCGAGGAGGTCCCAATTGTTCCATGGCCACTCATATTCGTAGACCATGGGGCCAAAATAGAGCGTTGAATCACCAACTCGACCGGTGATGACGAGAGTAGCGCCCCCGTCGAGTCCCTCGACAATCGATTGTGCTCCAAAGTAGGCCGTTGCTCCGAGGATCTCCCCCTCGAGAGCAGAAAGCGGCTCGCCCGTCTCGAGGACCGTTGGATCCTGCTGCGACACGGCCTCCAAGACATTGGAGTTTTTCATCGCAGCGATCCTCGTCCCTGTGAGGCCAAGGTCCCGGCAAACCGAGAGGGCCAAATCTAGCGCCCCTTCAGGATCCTCTCCACCGGCGTTGGTGACGAGCTTGATGCCCTTTTCGACACATACGGGTAATAGGGCGCGCAAGTAGATCTCGAACTCGGGATCGAAGGCGCGGCCCCCTTTCGATTTGCGGAGAACGAGTTCGGCCGTGGTACGTTCCGCCAGACGGTCAAAGACGAGATAGTCGACGATTCCACTTTCGGCCAGTCTGACCGCCTCTTCCGGCCGACAAGCCGCACACGAGCTACCGCAACCTACACGTAGCATAAAGTACCTCCTGAGCCTGCTGAATGAGAGACGTTACAATCATGCAGAACGACGATGGAGCGCGCCATCCATGCATAGGTCTGCCCAATATCGTGATGGCCCTTACCCCTTCACTGATCCCGCCGAGAGTCCGCCGATGAGATACCTCTGGAAAAACAGGAAGAGTACAATGACCGGAATGGTCGTGAGTGTGGCTGCAGCCATGATCGTTCCCCAGAAGACACCTGCTTCACCACGCACGAACGGGCGCATTGCCACCGGCAGCGTCTTCACACCTTCGCTGGACGTAAAGGTGAAAGCGAACAAGAATTCATTCCAGGTGACGATGAAGACAAAGAGCCCGGCTGCAACAATCCCTGGTAGTGAGAGAGGAAGCACGACTTGCCGGAGCGCTCCCAGAGGCGTACATCCATCGACCAGCGCGGCGTCTTCAATCTCGCGCGGAAGCGAAGCAAAGAAACCCACGAGTAACCAGATGGCGAACGGTAACGTGAGCGACACGTTGGCCACGATGAGCCCTGGAAAGGTGTTGTACAGCCTGAGCCGGTTGAAGATGACGAGCAGCGGAACGATAAGAACAATCGGCGGGATCATGTAGAGCATGAGTATACTCAAGAGTAGAGGGCGACGACCGCGAAATCGAAATCTCGCGAAGGCATAGGCAGCTGGAATGGCAACCGACAAGCTGAGCGCTGTGGTTGAAAGTGCCACAATCGTACTATTGCGAAAGTACTCCGCGAATGGCAGCACCTTAAAAAGGTGAAAGTAGTTTTCCAGGGTCAAATTGCGTGGGATCAGCCGCAGCTCCCGTGCAAAGAACTGTTGTTCCGGCGTTACTGAAACGCTCAGCACCCAGTAGAAGGGGACAAATACGTACAGAACGATCAGTACAGTGCCAACCACCGGTATGAAGGATTGGATCAACCGTTGAAAGAAGCGGTGCGTCATCATCAGAGATACTCGCTTGTTTGCTCGATCTTGCGCGTGTAGGCGACTGCCACGAATAGTAGCAGGAGAGACAGTACGATGGCGACTGCTGAAGCATAGCCCGCCTTGAATTCGACACTCGCGAGCATATAGCTGTAGACTGGCATGGTGTAATTGGCCACACCGGGACCACCGTTGGTAACCAGGAAGATAACGTCGACGTGATGTGAGAGCCACATTGTCCTGAGGAGCAACAACAGGAGTATGGTCGGGCTGAGCTGCGGCAGGGTCACGTACAAGAAGCGCTGCCATGCCCCCGCTCCATCAATGCGAGCCGCCTCGTAAAGATCCTCCGAAAACGTTTGGAGAGCGGCGAGCAGGACGATTGCCATGAGCGGCATACCGCTCCACACCATCGCCAGTACCAGAATGAGAAAGCTGAGGTTCTTGTCGGAGATCCAATTGAGATACGATGGAATCACCCCCAAGCGAACAAGAATCTCGTTCATCGCCCCAAAGTTCGCATCGAACATGTAGACCCAAATGACCGAAATGACTGCGGTGGGGATGACGTAGGGAATGAGTATGAGTGACCGGGCAAGGCCGCGCCAGCGGAATTTGAGATTCAAGAACAGTGCTGTCGGGAGGGCGAGCGCCATCTGGATGGTAACAATGCTTATGGTCCAGCGGATCGTACGGATCACCGAACTCCGAAAGATGTCATCCTCTAACAGCTTGAGGTAATTCGCGATGCCGACCCACCTGGCCTGCGCTACGCGAAGCAGGTTCAGATCGAGCAGGCTAATCCGAACAGCGTAAAATGCCGGGTAGATCGTAATCAACGCCGTCACCAAGAGGGCCGGTGCAATCAAGGCATATGGCAACCAGTCGATCTGCCTGAGGCGCAGACGTGAAGGCCGCCTCCTGAGTCTCACAAGACCAGCCGAGTCGAGCCCTTCTGACATAGCTTGCCCTCTGGATACGCCCGGAGTGTTCCTTGTATTACTCAGAGCCCGCCTCGTTTCTTGTCCCATCGCAACTCCTTGAAGATGTTCAGGAACTCGACGAGCTTGTCGACCGTTGCTTCGACGATGACTCTCCCCTTTTCGCGCGTCGCCACCGTGGGATCACCCATGACACCGACCTGCGTGTACTGACGAAACGGCAAGAGCATGTAGACAGGACCCCGAGCAGCCACAAGGTCAAGTCGCGTGACGCTCGTTTGGTACCAGGAATTGTAGGACATGTCGCTGACGGCCCTGGTCATGTCAACGTGCTCAGGGTCCAGATAGAGTGCCACCGAGGTCTCCAGCTCGCCGGCGTGCGCCATGCCGCCCACCGGCGACTCGCGCACCGCTCCTATCGTTTCGCTCGCCAGCTCCCACCAATTTGCGCAGGCGACTGTGGCCTCAACGCTCTCAAGGTCGCGCATCAAATGCTGGATCAATGTGGCGTTGCCCCCGTGACCATTCAGAATGACAATGCGGCGGAAGCCGGAGCGCGATATGCTGGCACAGATATCAAACAGATAGTTGTAGAACGAGAAGGTCCGGGCTGAGTAGGTACCCGCGAACTCCCGCGCTTCTCGCTCGTTATAACCGTAGTGGATAGGGGGAGCGACTACGTCGCCGCTTCGGCCGGCTGCCAAAAGGGCGAGCTGATACGGTATGTTCGTATCAATGTCGACCGGTAGATGCGGACCGTGGACCTCAGTCGAGCCGACCGGTAGAATCACAATTTTGCGATGAGCCGCGGCTGTCTCGATCTCCACGTAGGTCATCTTTGCAAGTTGCATCGCCCCCCCTATCAGTGCCCATCAGACGGCGCGCATCAGGTCCGCCAACTGTTTCATCATCTCTTCGACGGGAATCTCCTTCTGAAGCACGCGCTGCCAGAGCTGGACGCCGGTTGTCTGGTGAAACTCGACCCATTTCGGGTGCCAATAGGGGTAAAGCCCCCAGTGGGGCGCCGATTCGACGGCCAGGTGCTGGAAGCGGTTCTCTTGGAAATACGTGCGGCTCGCGACAGACTTGCGGGGCGGCGCGAAGGCCAGGAACTTACAGTAGGTCTCGACCATATCGGGTTCCATCAGCCACGTGATAAACTCCCACGCAGCTTCCGGGTTTTTCGTTGCCTTCATAATCATGTTGCCCGCAGAGGCCATGTTCACGAATCGGTCGTGACCTTCGCCTTTTGGCCACATCGTCACACCCGTGACATCGTCGTACTTGTTGTCTGCCCCGACAATGAGGACGGAATGATTGATCGAGGCTCCCCACTGCGCGAGCTTACCAGCCTGCAGCTGCGCGACCATCTGAGGGAAGCGGTCCTGGAGTGCGCTTGGCTGTGCCACACCATCCCAGTAGAGTTGGGCGATTCTGGTGGCCATCTCCACACCGGCCGGTGTGTCGAGATCGCTCCCACCCTTCCCGTCGGTGAACGTCAGACCAGCGTTCAGCATGTAGTTGACGAAGTTCAACAAGAAACCGAACTGGTCGGCGCCGCGTAGACCAAATCCGTAGCGATCCGGAGGATTGGTCAGCGCCTTCGAGTTTTCGACCAGTTGCTCGAAGGTATCCGGTGGCTTGAGGCCGGCCTGATCGTAAAAATCGGACCGGTAGTAGTGCATGTCAACCTGGATGCCCCAAGGCATGTAGAGCAGAGGTTGTCCCGGTTTGATCTTGTGCGTCTCCACCAGTTCCGCGAAAATGTCGTCCTTCTCGTCCCACTGGTCGAAGAATTCGCCGACCGGGAGGGAAAGACCAGCGTCATAGAACTCTTGCTGCCAGGAGGTATTGGCATAGGTGACGTCCGGCCCCCCACCCCCTGCCGCTGCCGTCTGAACCAGCTTCTCCTTTGTGGCCGACGTATTGGGCTGAGCCTCGGCCTCGACGCGGATGGAATTCTGGCTCTGGTTGAACTCGTCAACCTTCTTCCGGAACAGTTCCCCCCAGTCTGGATTGTCAGCCCAGTACCAGTAGGTAACCGTCACAGGTTTCGCCACGGCCGGCGCTTCCGTGATCTTCGCCTCAGCTCCCGTCTGTTGGCCGGTGGATGGCTGAGTCGCTGCCGGGCCGCACGCTGTCAGGAGCCCAGCTCCGACGATCGCCGAGGTGCGCAGGAAATCGCGGCGGCTGATTCTGGTCCGGCGTCCCGTCAGGTTGTTCTTGCTGCTCTTCGTCATATCCTCCTCCTCTCAAAGAGCTGCTGCTATAAAGAAAGCCGAAAAATCCTCTAACCTTGGAGAGGCGAGAAGCCTCCCCTAGAGCACCAGTCAAGTCATCCCGCGGGGGGAGGGACAAGACTTCCGAA
>DOUV01001039.1:8410-18278 GCA_003520455.1 Chloroflexota bacterium
CACGGTCCCTCCCAGACTTCGGAAGTCTGAGTCCTTGACCGGCGCTCTAGCCATCAATTCCATGGAACACCACCGTTTTCGTCTCGGTCATTTCGGCCACCGCGTAGCGAGGGCCTTCCTTGCCGATCCCACTGCCCTTGAGCCCCCCATAGGGCATAAAATCGGCGCGCCACAGCGGCGTCCAGTTCACCATGACGTTGCCGGTTTGCACTTCCCGAGCAAAGCGTAAAGCATTGTTGACTTCACGGGTGAAAATGGCGGCGCTAAGCCCGTAGCGGCTGTCATTCGCCAGGTCAATGGCCTCGTCGATGCCTGCGACCGCTGTTACGGCGACAGCGGGGCCAAAGAGCTCATCACACGAAATACGCATCTGGGGCTTGACATCCGCAACGATCGTGGGAGCGAAGACGGCCCCCTGCCGCTGCCCGCCAGTGACGAGACGGGCACCGCCCTCCACGGCCTCGTCGACCCAGCGGCCCACCCTTTCCGCCGCTCGCTCGGAGATCATCGCGCTGAGGGTCGTGCCCTCCGCCAGGGGATCACCCACCTTGATGGCTTCCACTCGCGGTTGAAGCGCATCGAGGAAGTCGCCGTACACGGTCTGATGCACCAGGATGCGCTGCGCCGAGATACAGGCCTGCCCGGCGTTGACGTATCCGCCCACCGCGGTGGCCTCGGCGACCTGCTCGAGGTCAGCATCGGGCAGAACGATCATTGGGCTGTTCGAGCCCAGTTCCAACGACAGCCGCTTGACCCCTGCAACGCGGGTGATCTGCTCGCCGACCTCCGTGCTCCCGGTAAAGCTGATCTTGCGCACACGCCGGTCAGCACACAGCAGAGGCCCAAGGGAAGAACCAGATCCCGTAATGCACTGCAGACCATTTTCAGGCAGGCCGGCCTCGAGAAAGAGCTGCGTGAGTTTGAGGGCGGTCAACGGCGTCTGCGCGGCGGGCTTGAGGATGACCGCGTTCCCGGCGGCGAGCGCCGGCCCGACTTTGTGAATCACCAACAAAAGCGGATAGTTGAACGGGGTGATGGCCAACACGACGCCACAGGGTACCCGCAGAGTCAGACCCAGCCTGCCCTGCGCTCCGGCGTGGGCGTCGAGCGGTAAGGTCTCACCGCGGATCTGGGCGCCCTCAAAGGCGCACAAGCGCAACAGGTCGGGCATCCGCCCGACCTCACCGCGCGACTCGTCGAGCGGCTTGCCCTCTTCCAGGCTGATCGTCCGCGCAAAGTCTTCACTATTCCCGGCCAGGAGGTCCGCGGCCCGGTGGAGAATCTGGCTCCGCTCGTAGGCGGTCAGGCGAGCCATGGTGGTAGCCGCCCTTTCGGCTGCCGCCAGGGCTTGCTCGGCCTGGTCGGCGTTCGCGACGGGCACCGTGTCGACGACCTCGCCTGAATACGGAGCGATGATCGGCGCCATCGTTGGCGACTCGACCCACTGTCCATTCACGTACATTTCCATGGTTCTCGTCTCCCATCTGGGGGTGTATCTGCGCCCGAAGAACTCGCCGCGGCGCTCAACTGTGCAACCAGACCTCAGGGTTGAGAAGATGAGGCGGCCGTTCCCCGCGTAATACTTGCAGCGCTTGCATAATCGCCATCTGCCACAGGCGTTGCCGAGAAGCTGTCGTCACACCGCCGATGTGAGGTGTCACGATGACATCGGCGCGGTTGAGCAAGGGGTTGTCCGGCTCGGGCGGCTCCGGATCGACGACATCGAGTCCAGCCCCATGGAGACGCCCCTGCTCCAGAGCATCAAGCAGGGCCGCCTCATCGACCAGGCCACCCCGCGCCGTGTTGATCAGGTAGGCCCCGGGCTTCATCTGCGCGAGGCGAGCGGCGTTGACCAGGTGGCGGGTTGCCGGGGTGAGCGGGAGGTGAAGTGAGACGATATCGGCCACGTCGAACACTGCCTCTAGCGTCGGCGCACACTCGACACCGAGTTCGGTGGCCTTCTCAGCTGATATATAGGGGTCATAACCGACCACGCGCATACCCAACGCGCTGGCAACTCTCGCCACGTAGGCGCCGATTCTCCCGAGCCCAATCAGCCCCAGACACAATCCGCAGACCTCAAGGCCGTCATAGGCGTTAAAGAAATCGATCTGCCGGCCGGAGCCCCACACGTGGTTCATACGGGGAAGCTGTTTGACCGTCGCCAGTATGAGCATCACCGTATGTTCCGCCGTCGAAATGGTCGGCCCATCGGGGACGTTGCAGACCGCGATCTTGCGGGCAGTGGCGGCGTCAAGGTCAACGTTGTCCACGCCGATACCCATCCGCGCGATCACCCGTAGCTCCGGCGCCTGGTCCATCACGGCCCCATTGTATTGAATCCGCGCCGCCGCGATGATTGCCTGAGCACGCGGCAAGGCAACCAAAGGAGTCTCGGGGGTGGCACTTGCCGGGCCGAGTGCCTCGGCGACGCCGTTTAGCAAGTGAGCGTAGGCCGGCGGCAGGGTGCGCTCGAACCAGATCCGGTACACGGCGGAGTTGCTCCTCTCTTCACTCAGCACAGGCCACCACCAGTTTGTCTCGCTCCGCTGCGTCCGCCGGACTGGAATCCACTATCACTCTTCGAACCAGACTTTCGTTGCCGGTTTTCGGATCACAACCTGCTGCAACAGATTCACCGCCAGTTCGAATCCCTCCTCCGGATCAATCAGGGGATCCTCGTGTTCGATCGAGAGGACGTCGTCATAGCCTACCAGGCGCAGCGCGCTGACGAAGTCGCGCCAGAAGGCTTCGCCGTGGCCGTATCCGACCGTGCAAAAGTCCCAGCTCCGGTTCTTGAGATCGCGAAAGGATTTGGGGTCGATGATGCCGTTGCGACGGACGTTCCGCTCGTTCACCCTGCTATCCTTGGCATGGACGTGGTAGATTGCGTCGCCCAACAGGTGAATCACTTCGATCACGTCCATCCCCTGCCAGACGAGGTGAGAGGGATCGAGATTGCAGCCGACAACCGGCCCGACCGTGTCACGCAGGCGCAGCAATGTTTCCGGGTTGTAGACCATGTCGCCAGGGACCATCTCGTAGCAGAGGCGAACACCGTGATCCGCGGCAATCTGTGCGTGGGCCTTCCAGTAGGGAATCAAGCGTTTCTCCCATTGCCACTGGTACATATCCAGGTTGCGGAACGGGAAGGGAAAGGTGATCCAATTGGGCGCAATGTCGCCGGGAGCGGCCTCAGGTAACCCGGCTAAGAGGGTAAACCGCGTCACTCCGATCTTCGCGGCCAGGCGGCAAGCGGCACGGAACTCCCGGTCATACGCCTCCGCGACTGCCGGGTCGGGATGCAGCGGCTCGCCGTGGAGAGTGAGGGCACTGATGGTGAGTCCAGATTCCTCAATCGTCTTTTGGAACTGGGCTAACGCCGCCTCATCGGCCAGCAACTCCGCCGGATTGCAGTGGTTCTTGGGAAAGAAACCGCCTGCCCCCAACTCAATCGACTGCAGCCCAAGGACGCGCATCCTCTGGGTGGCCTCATGCAGGGTGCGCTGCATGTATACCGTTGATATTGCTCCAAGGTGCATCTTGCGTCCTTCCAATGTTCAATCAGCACGTGCAGCCGCGCGTTGGAATGGGATTTCCGTGATGTGTCCTGGGTGGCGTTTTGGATGGGCAAATCCAACGGCTTAGTAGTGCAGGCACTGCACCTCGCGGGCCTGTTCATAGCGGACGCGCAGGCTACGAGTCAGCGAATCGTTGCTGATCTCCGCCACCGCGATATCCATCCAAACCCCGGATGGCGGCAGGAACCGATCCTTGTCCGTCTCCGCCACAATGACGCAGGGTCGAGACTCCTCACGGGCCTCACGTAAAGCGCTGCGCAGCTCGTCCGCCGTGGTGACATGCCAGGCCCGCGCGCCGAAGCCCTCGGCGGTCTTGGCGAGATTCAACTGGACATAGTCCCCCTCGAGGCGGTTGGTGGTCCGATCACGGGCGCGGAACTCGTTGCCAAAGCTGTGGCCGGTTCGATCGAGCTGCAGACCACGAATGCACTGGTACCCATGGTTCTCCGAGATGACAACCGTGATCTTCAGATGTTCTTGAGCCGCCGTCACCAACTCCGTCGGATTCATGAGGTAGGTCCCATCACCGATGAAGATGTAGACCTCACCCTCCGGCTGTGCCACTCGCACACCAAGGCCGGCCGGCAATTCGTATCCCATGCAAGAATTCCCGAACTCGATGTGGGCGTTCCGGCCGCCGCTGGCATCCCAGAGCTTCAGCAGGTCGCCTGGCGGCCCGCCGGCAGCAGCCACGATCGTGTCTCCCGCCTGCGCGGCCTCGTTGAGGATCCCGATCACTTCTCCCTGGCTCATTGGCGCACCCTCGACCGGCCGATAGACCTCCTCTTGAACCTGCCGTCGCCACGCGGCCTGAGCGGCTTCGATCTCAGCCAGATAGGCTTGATCCGGCCTCACACCCGCTTCGGCTGCCGCCCGGGTCAGGGCTCGCAGCGTCTCCCGCGCGTCGGCCAGAATTGGCAATGCCCCCTGCTTGTAGGCGTCGTGCCCGCTTACGTTGATACTGATGAATTTCACATCTGGATGACCGAAAACTGTCTGCGAACCTGTGCTGAAATCCGTCAGTCGGGTTCCCACCGCGATGACAAAATCTGCCTGGCTGGCAATTTGCCCAGACACCGGCGTGCCATTGGTTCCGTGTCCGCCGAGCAGGAGGGTCGATCCGTTGCGGATCGATCCCTTCCCGGCCGCCGTCTCGCCCACCGGAATCCCGAACTGCTCGGAAAAGCGCTCTAGCTCCTCCTCAGCCGCGGAGTAGCGCACGCCTCCACCCGCGATGATCATCGGGCGCTTCGCCTCGCGCAGCAGCGCGGCCGCCTCTTCAATCCGCCGTGGATCGGGCAGCCGCCGCTCCACCCGCCACACACGGCGCTCGAAGAAGTGGGCCGGGTAATCGTAGGCATGGGCCTGCACATCTTGTGGCAGAGCCAGCGTCACCGCGCCGGTCTCGGCTGGATCAGTCAAGACGCGCATCGCCTCGGGGAGAGCAGTCAGCAACTGCTCAGGGCGGGAGATGCGGTCGAAGAAACGGCTCACCGGGCGGAAACAATCATTGACGCTCACATCGGCTGAGTTCGGATGCTCGAGTTGCTGCAAGACCGGACCCTGGTGGCGGGTCGCGTAGTAATCTGAAGGCAGGAGCAACACCGGCAGCCGGTTAATCGTCGCGGTCGCAGCGCCGGTGACCATATTGGTGGCACCAGGTCCGATCGATGAGGTGCACGCGAACGTCGCCAGCCGACGGTTGGCCTTGGCGAACCCCGAGGCCGTGTGCACCATGGACTGCTCATTGGAGGGCTGGTAGTAGGGCAGCTCCCGGCCGTATTCGACAAGCGCCTGCCCCAGCCCGGCGACGTTGCCGTGCCCAAAGATTCCGAAGATGGCGGGAATCAGGCGGCGAGTGTGGCCGTCTCGTTCGGAGTACTGGACCTGCAGGTAATTCACGAGTGCCTGAGCCATCGTTAGACGGATCTTCTCCTGGCCACTCGATCCTGCCATCTTTGCCTCCTTCGTCTCGATGTGAAAACCGGAATCGAACGAGAACAAGGTTCGCCGAGGGCGGTTTGAAGTTTACAGTGTGGCATCCGCCAGCGCGCCACACTATAGACCACGCCGAACCTTGTCCGAGATGAATTGGCGTACGGCTACGATGCTTCCTGAAGCTTCGATACTTGTCGCAGGCGGGCGCGCATACTCTCGTAATGCGCGGTCATTGCCGCCCGCAGTGCTTCCACATCACGCTTCTCAAGGGCCTCGACGATAGCAAGGTGGCGCTCATAGGTCCGGACGGGATCAGGCGGCGCTGATATCGAATCGCGCTGCCGCGATTGATGGTGGACCATCCAGAAGATATCCAGAATCTTTCCCAACATGATGTTATTGACATTCTCCCACAACGCTTTGTGAAAGGCCCGGTCGTCCTCATCGGAATAGTTGCCGTTTTCGGCGGCCACGTACATCCGATCCAAGATATTTCGCAAGAGTCGTAGTTGATCCTGTGTCACTGCTTGTACCGCTTGCCCTGCCATTCCGTACTCGAGTTGGTAACGCACCTCGATAATGTCAATGAGCTCCTTCTGATCAAACATGAGCCCATAAGCGAGGTTTTCTAATAGTGAATCAAAGGAAAACGCACGAATTACGATACCAATACCTGGCCGCGCTTCTAGCACTCCAAGGGTTTCGAGCGACTTTAGAGCCTCACGCACCGAATTCCGACTCACTCCAAGCTGCTGTACCAATTCCACCTCTGATGGCAGCAAATCACCGGGTTTTAGCAAGTTATCGATAATGTACGCTTTTATCTCCTCTTGGACCGCCTCGTAAATCAACTGTCTTCGCTTCAGGGCTCTAATCATAGACCCGCCCCTTCCTGGGAGCCTACTCTGGAGTTGCCTGCGCTCCACTTCTTGATAAGGCTAACCTATAGACTGCGATGGATGCAGCCATCCACACCGAATTGATCTAATAAAAAAGGAGCTACTATTCTTTTCTCGGAACTCTCCGACATCAAATACTGCTTTTCTTTCAACGGAGGCGGTGAAAGCTTCAGGCGTGCTCCACTTGGAACACAGACGAATGAGCGAAGCTGAAGTACGCACCTTCAGAGGGGCTATCGATCAGCGAACCCTTGGTAGAGGAGCAGGTTTGTTGATGGGCGCAGGTTGTATGATATCTTATAATGGGATGTATATCATAATACTATACTTTTTAGACTTGTCAAGGGGGTTTCTGACTTGCGTCGCCGTACTTTTCAGACCACCAGACGAGGAGCCAGCCGGACGTGAGGACTGTGCGCGAACGAGCGAAGCGAGTTGGGAGCGCGGAGGATCTCCGGGCCGAGGCGGTCACAAAAGTGGGCCACGAAGGGTGAAGCGGCACATCCGGTGAAGGACTCTGGCAGAGAGGGCACGACGGAACAAAGCTGGGGCAGGAATGCTTGCCCGTATTTGTCAAACAGGGCCAGGAAGGGGCCGCGGCCAGGAGCGAAGACCACAGCGGCGTCCAGCCGTTCAGGGGGTTGATTTACAAGGGAGCGAGAAGCCACAGGCATGAGGTCCGCCGTTACAGCTCAACTGGGGCAATCCATGCAACGCCGTTCACTTTTCCAGCAAATACCGGCTTGCTCACGATATCGGGCATGGCAACCGCCAGGGCCAGAACGCCCTCAGCTGCCCCGACCTGAGCCGCCTACCTGGCGTCCTTAATCAACTGCTCATACTCCGCATCACTGAAAATAAGCGCTCCTTGGCACAGTTTGTCGTCTGGTGACCCGCAACACTGGTTTATCGGCGTCGAAATTGAGATCACCAGGCACCCAAGAGCCCGCGCCTGTCCCTTGACGGGTTCCCCGCCTTCGCATTGCTGAGCGCTTCCCCGCCTCGCCTGGCACCGCCAGACTCTTAGCCTGGCCGGGTGTCCAGTGCATCCTCCTGTGGTTGCACTCGGGCCTGGATGCCCTGGTAATGGCGCACCATTGCCGCCCGCATCGCGTCGACATCGCAGTCCTGCAACGCGTCCACGATATCGACGTGACGCCGATAAGTGTCCATCGGATCGACCGGACCGGGAATCGATGCGTGTTCTTGCGCCTGATGAAAGACAACCCAAAAGATGTCCACGATGCGCGACAAAATCAGGTTATCAACATTCTCGTACAGGATCTGGTGAAACATGCGATCCTCGTCGGCCGAGTAGCTCCCGCGTTCGGCAGCTTCGCGCATCTGCTCCAGAACGAGGTTGAGTTTTTTCAACTGCGCGGGCATGGTAGATTCAACCACGCGCTCGACCATTCCATATTCGAGGTGGAAGCGCACCTCGAGGATATTAGCCACCTCCTTCAGACCAAACAGCATGCCGTAGGGAAGGTTGTCGAGGATGGGATCGAAAGTGAAGTCGCGTACGAAGACCCCCGTGCCCGACCGGGCCTTCAGAATCCCCAGGGCCTCCAGCGATTTCACGGCTTCCCGCACCGAGGTTCGACTGACGCCGAGTTGGTGAGCCAACTCCGTTTCCGGTGGCAGGGTGTCGCCCGGCTTTAACGCATGCTGAATAATGTAGGACTTAATCTCGTCTTGCACCGCCTCAGAAAGCAGTTTTCTCCGTTTCAGGGCCTTCATTTGTGGATTGTTGTTGACCATTGGGCGCAAACCTCGATGAACAAGATACAGGTACGTGAGCAGGAAACCATGAAGAGAATCGAGTTGAGATCCTCTTTCGAGTCGCTGCCGACCGACCGTTTCCGACTCCCCCGTCAGTACGAAAAACATTTGTAGCCCTGGACGAACCGTCAGGTATCGTTGAGATCCAGGGAATACTTGCATTTCAGCCTGGACGCGCCAAAGTGCTTGTACGATAGCAGATAGTAAGATAACGGTCAAGAGTTGGGTTGGTTTTCGGGACGTCTACTCCTTGACACGGCTTGCGGCAATAGGATATCATACAGCGTATAGTCAGACATTTGCCAGGGTCTCCATCTCGTGCAATTCGACTTTGGGGCGGTCACCCCGGTTGCCAGCCTCTCATCAAACAACTCCCAACTGGTACCAATGGCGCATCGCACTGGCGGTCGGCGATACTGGTGGCGAATTGCGGTTGGAGGGGGAACGGCGTCCGCCCGGGACGCGCGCCGCCCCTCTATCGCGGTCGCAGGCAGAGCGAGCGCTGTCTGGTGGGCGGGTCTGCTCGTGGGCCGGGCACATACCAGGTGCCCCTCCCCCAACCCCGACGTCGCCAACTGAATCTCTCACTTTCTGTAAAAGTGGCGCACACGCGCCACTCTTACAGAACTATGAACACATCATCAGCGCGGCTTCCAGCCCGGCGAGAAGTAATCAGCACCTTGTAGCAGAATTGAGGAGCACCGATGACTTAACGGCTGACCGTTCTCTACCTGCCACAGCCGAGCAGGCCATCCCTGTTCAAACCTTGGGGCGAAGACGTGATCGCGGCGCTTGGCGACCGCCACGCCCGCCGGCTGAGTTTGAGGAAGCCCACGGCTTTCTTGATCAATGTGGCGCGTGGTGCACTCGTGGACGAGGCCGCACTGGAGAAGGTGCTTCTCGCAGGACGAATCGGCGGAGCCGGGCTGGATGTTTTCAGCCAGGAACCGCCCGACGTGAGTTCGCCGATCTTTGGTTTTCCAAATGTCATTACCACTCCGCATATCTCCGGCGTGACCAATGGTACATCGAGGCGGCGAGCACAGGTTGCCGCCGAAAATGTTGATCGCATCGCCGCGGGACTGGAGCCTCTCTACCGCGTTGATAGTTGAGGCGCGCGAGGTGAATTGCGCCCTGGTGACACGCGACTTCGTGGAGACCGTCCGGTACAACTCTTCTCCCGCCATCCCGTGAGTCCGTACGCGCGGTGATGCAGGTCCTACAAGAAGTCCCGGACCGATGGGATCAAGCCCACGGCGCCGGCTCTATCCCCCGCCGCCCCGTCAAGGCAGGAAGGGAAGTGCCAACGAATTGATAAAGGTTCTGCGAGTTCTTGACAGCTATCATATAATCCGATATAACACTATCATATTCCTGCCCTTCAAACATGGCGATAACCCGATTCTCTGAATACGATCCTGGAATCCCAGGCTGACCAAATGACGCGGGTTGCTTCTGCTCTCGCGTGGCCAGACTGCTCAGCGGTACGGTTAGCTATCCATGACACTCAGGAGGCAAAATCACACTCGAAAATCTCATCGCCCCTGGCTGCCCCCCACTCTCAAACTCGCAACAGCACGCGTGGAAGGCCACCCATCAAGCTGACAGCCACAACGGTATCGCTCACTATAAATCACTTGTTATGTGTCATCCTTCAAGACATCGTGG
>DOUV01000488.1:0-3196 GCA_003520455.1 Chloroflexota bacterium
TTCTCTCGCGAGGTTCTGTAATATCCCGAAACCTGCCCGTACGATCTGGTTGCCCCGTGGCCCATCGATTGGTGCAACCGAAGCGCTCTGAGACCGTCCTGTATCATGGCCCACCGCCTCCAGTCGCTCCTCATCCGTTATCCGTTTGCCCATTGTGGCCGAAGGCCCTCCGTGGACCGCTACTACCCATCTGTGTGAATTTTCCCGCGACCAAATTTTGCCCCATTGACAACGGCTGTTCTCTTTGGTAGGATGCTCTCCAATAACGAGGACAGTTTTGCGATGAGACCGAACGCGAACCACATGAGCGCTTTGCCACAGACCCAGAACCCGGGTCTGGCTGTGGTTCCGTTTTATTTTGGCGCGTTCTATTTTAGCTTGGCCGATTCGGCCGGGCTGAAACGCGCTAGACGGTGATCGCAACCGTCCCCTGAGACCTCAGGACCTCAAAAGAGCGTGGAGCAGCCCGGCTCCACGCTCTTCTTTTTGTCCCATTCACGTCGAGGGTCGCCCAATGTCCACCATCGTCTGCCGAGGTCTGCGCGGCGCCACGACCGTCGCAGCCAACGAGCGAGAGCTCATCCTCGAGGCGACACGCGAGTTGCTCGAGCGTCTCGTCGAGGCCAATCACATAGAGGTTGAAGATGTGGCCAGTGTCATCTTTAGCGCTACCTCCGATCTCAACGCCGAGTTCCCAGCAGTCGCCGCGCGCCAGCTCGGCTGGCACGATGTGGCACTTTTCGACTGCTGCGAGATCGATGTTCCCGGTGCGCTTCCCAAATGCATCCGCGTGTTGATCCATTGGAATACGGCCCGGCGCCCCGGCGAACTGCAGCACATCTACCTGCGGGGTGCTGCCAGCCTCCGGCCCGATCGTGTCTTGAGAGTGACAAGTTGAAGCTTGAAGGTTCGTGATGATGAAAACCTACAAGTTTCAACCTTCCAACCTTTAGGAGGAGTACAGCCATGATCATTGTTATGCGACCCGGCGCTACCGCTCAACAGATCGGTGAGGTCTTGAAGCACATCGAGCACGAGGGACTCCGTGCTCACCTCTCCCGAGGGCAGGAGCGCACCATCATCGGCGTCATCGGCACCGACCGCCGCCTCGACCCGACGCAGTGGACTGTGTTGGAGGGTGTTGAGGAGGCTGTGCGGATCACCAAACCCTACAAGCTCGCCAGCCGTGAGATGCACCCGGACAACACGATCATCGAGATCGGGGATGTTCGGATCGGCGGCGACGAGGTCGTGGTCATGGCCGGCCCCTGTTCGGTCGAAAGCCGCGAGCAGATTCTGGAGACGGCGCGGGCGGTCAAAGCGGCCGGTGCCAGGATTCTGCGCGGCGGCGCCTTCAAGCCGCGGACATCACCCTACAGCTTCCAGGGCCTGGGGGAGGAGGGGCTCCAGCTCCTGGCCGAAGCGCGTGAGGCGACAGGGCTGCTCATCGTGACCGAGGTGATGGCCCCGGACCAGGTCGATCTGGTGTCGCGCTATACCGACATTCTGCAGATCGGCGCTCGCAATACCCAGAACTATGCCCTGCTCAACGCCGTCGGGCAGACCAACAAGCCAGTCCTGCTCAAGCGCGGACTCAGCGGCACCATCGTGGAGCTGCTGATGTCGGCCGAGTACATCATGAGTAATGGCAACCTGCAGGTCATTCTCTGCGAGCGCGGGATCCGGACCTACGAGACCGAGACCCGCAATACCTTCGATCTGAACGCCATTCCGGCGCTCCACCGGCTCAGCCACCTGCCGGTCATTGCCGATCCCAGCCACGGTGTCGGCAAGTGGGAGTATGTTGGCGATGTGACGAAGGGCGCTCTGGCCGCCGGGAGCGACGGGCTTATTCTCGAGGTGCATCCCAGCCCGGCCACAGCGCTGTCCGACGGCGGGCAATCGCTGACGCCCAAGAACTTCGCCCGGCTCATGGATGATTTGCGGCTGATCGCCCGCGCCGTCGGCCGCCGCATCGCCGACGCCGAGGTAGGCGCCGAGCGCATCCGCCGCGCTGCCTAGGGATGAAGCCAGTGTTCAATCGACATGGGGGCGGCGGGCCAAACCTTGTGTTTGTCCGAAACTGCGGTATCCTCAGGCCGTAGTCGCGACTCAGCTGCAAGGGCGTAATGGATCATGCCCCTTCTATCGATCACGCGGGCGTGATGGACCGCGCCCAGGTCACTGACTATGGATACCGAGCCTGCCTTTCAACGGATTGCACTGCTTGGGCTGGGATTGATGGGCGGGAGTTTCGCCCTCGCCGCCCGGCGCGCCGGCCTCGCCGTTGAGTTGGTCGGCTACGATGCCGACAAGGAGACCCTGGCCGAAGCGGTCGTCACCGGCATCATCGAGCAAGGAGCCAGCGACGCCTGCGACGCCGCCGATGGCGTTGACCTCGTCGTGCTGGCGGCGCCCGTTCGCGCCATCCTCACCCTGCTCGACGAGGTGGCGCCGGTGCTCAGGCCCGGGACGCTCGTCCTCGACTTGGGCAGTACCAAACAGGCAATCGTCGCAGCGATGGACCGTCTGCCGGTGGCCGTGCGGGCCGTTGGCGGCCACCCGATGGCGGGGAAGGAGGTTGCAGGGCTCAAGAACGCCGAGGCCGAGCTCTTCATCGATGCCACCTTCGCGTTCTGTGCCACCGCGCGCACCGACCAGATGGCGCGTACCCAGGTTGAGCAGTTGGCCGTGGCGCTTGGTGCCAGGCCGCTCTGGCTGGACCCGGTCGAGCACGATGCGTTGGTGGCGACGGTCAGCCACCTGCCCTACCTGTTGAGCGTTGCGCTGGTGCGCGCCGCCCTCGCTGCGGACAATCCCCACGCCTGGACCCTGGCCGCCAGTGGCTTCCGCGATACCAGCCGGCTGGCTGCCAGTGACGAGCGGATGATTCTCGACATCTTGCGGACCAACGTGACGGCCCTCCGCCGCGCTCTGGCCTCAGCTCGAGAGGAACTGGATGCGCTTGATGCCGCCCTGGCTGCCGATGACGAGAGTTTGTTGCGGTCGCTCCTGAGGCCCGCCGCCGAGCAACGGCGCCGGCTCTTCCCGCGACCAACCCCTAACGGTACAGGGCGGTGAAAGAGCAGCGTTGTAGCCAACCGAACGGCGATGTACAACGTGGTTGGTGTACACAAGTTGCCGGGCAGTCCAAAGGCGGAAGGAGAAATGACCACAAACTCGAAGACTGGCCTTG
>DOUV01000488.1:3216-3570 GCA_003520455.1 Chloroflexota bacterium
TGTACCTCGCCTCACCATTCTGCATCCGCCGTTCAACGTGATACCCAGGGTTTGACTATGTCGATGCTCAAAGTCTATCCCGCCGCCGGACCGCTCCGGGGCTGCGCCCGTGTGCCGGGCGATAAGTCGATCTCCCATCGCACGCTGCTGCTCGGCGCGCTTGCCGAAGGCGAGACCCACGCCGAGGGTTGGTTGCCGGCTGAAGACTGCCTGGCTACCATACGCGTGTTGTGGGCGCTCGGAGTTGAGGTCACCCAACAGAGCCCGACCAGCGTCCGCGTCCAGGGGGTCGGCCTGCACGGCCTGCGCGAGCCGGCCGACGTGCTTGACTGCGGCGGCAGCGGCACGACGATG
>DOUV01000685.1 GCA_003520455.1 Chloroflexota bacterium
AGCGCGCTGAAGCGCGCACTACCAACAGGTGCCCCGCCACTCGTACCAATTCGCCAACAAGATTAGGCCTGGCCTAGGCTGTGCCGGTACTCCGCCAATTCCTCGATGAGCTGCGCCAGGAGCGCGGCGGCCGCCTCGAGCCCTTGTCGGCCGAGCTCGCGCGACGGGTTGGCCGGCTTGGGCACGTGTTGCGAGGGATCGGTGTAGTAGAAACCGACGGTGCCCCGGCGCTTCACCTTCTGCTGGGCCGGCGGTTGGGGGACGGGGGCCAGGGGCTTCGCCTCCAGATCCACCAGCTCGCCCAGCCTCAGCACCTCACCGGCGGCCAGCAGCAGCGAAGGCTCGGTGAAGCCGGGGTCCTCTTCCTCCCGCCGCGCAAACTGGGCGCCCAATTCGCCCAACAGTTGGCCGGTCCGTGCGTCCAGGGGGAAGGGATTGAAGAAGGCCACGGGTACGCCCTGCTCCTCAAAAATCTGCCGCGCAGCCAGACTGAGCGTCCATGAGTCCGGGCCATGGACGCTGACCAGGACGATGCGCCGGAAGCCGCCCTCGATGAGACTGGTGCAGATGGCCTTGACGAACTGAATGACCAAATCGGCCGGGATGGAGACTGTCCCGGCGAAAGGACGGGTGGCGCCGGTCCAGGTGTAGGCCAGGGGCGGCAAGACTACGGCATCGCAGCGCGCCGCCGCCAGCCGGGCCACGGCCCAGGTTAAGCAGGTGCAGTATTGCGGTGGATACAAGCGGGGCAGCCTATGTCGCCGGCGACACCAACTCAGCCGACTTCCCAACCACGCCGGGGGCGTTCCAAACGACTTATGAGGGTGGCAGGCACGCCTTCGTGACAAAGCTGGAGGCAGCCGGCGGCGAGTTGCTATATTCTACCTTCCTCGGCGGTAGTTTGGAGGATGGGGGCCATAACATTGCCATAGATGCGAGCGGGTCGGCCTATGTCGTTGGTTTCACCAGGTCGTTCGATTTCCCGACCACGCCGGGGGCGTTTCAAGCGACCTGGGGCAAGGGTGATTGTGGACCTCAGCCTTGTCCCGACGCTTTCGTGACAAAGCTAGCCACGGCGTCCAATCCCCCTCCACCGACCCCTACGGCCACACCCACACCGGCCTCCTATCGGGTCTACCTGCCCCTCAATCAGAAGAACCATTGACAAACGTTTCTCCCAGGCCAGGTTTGAGCGAGTGTAGAACCAATGGACATCTTGAGGCTTTCGAGAGGAGCCCGTGCGGTGGATAGCGCCGATGACGATGCCCACCTGGTGGCCGCAGCGTAACGCCGGCCGGCCAGGTTTGCCGCGCTTTACGACAAGTATTTCCCCCAAGTCTATCGTTACATCGCCTACCGGGTTGGAAGCCAGCAGGACGCCGAGGACCTGACGGCCCAGGTATTCACCGAAGCGCTGGATCGCCTGGATGGCTATCGTGGGCAGGGCACCTTCGCCGCCTGGCTGTTTGCCATCGCGCGCCACAAGGTGGTCGATCATTACCGCCAGCGTGGGGACGTTGTCTCCCTGGAGAGCGGCAGCGCACAGGGGTTGGAAGCGCCCGATGCCGCGCCCGAGTACTGGGCCGTCCGCAACGAGCAGCGGTGCCTGCTGGCCTCGGCGCTGCAAACCCTGGCGCCGGAGAAGCAAGAACTGCTGGCGCCACGCTTCTTCGCCGGTCTGAAGTATGGGCAGGTTGCTCAGGCGCTGGGCAAGAGCGAGGCCGCCGTCAAGATGATGGTCTATCGCGCGCTGGACGAATTGCGCGCGAGAATGCTGGCTGCCGAGGAGGGGCGAGATGCAGCCGAGAGATGACGGGATGTTGGATGCCGGGCGGCAGCAGATCGCTGAGGAGTTGCGGGCACTCGGCGAAGCGATTCCGTACCGGGAGGCGTTTCGCACTCAACTGCGGGAACAACTGATCGCCCGTGCTGAGGCAAGGAGAGGGGGTGACGAGGTGACAAGGAGAGATCGTCTCACTCTCCCCTTGTCTCCCGGCCCCCTTGTCTCCTGGCCGGCATTCTGGCGCGCGTTCGCCTTCGTCATTGTGGTGGCTGTGCTCATCGCCGCTGGTACCCTGGTCTTCGTGCCCTCCGCGCGGGCGCAGGTGGGAGAGGCGCTCCGGACCTGGTTTCGCCTGGAGTGGGGCGGGCTGAAGATCGAAGCGGGTGGCAGGCCGCCCGCCTTCACCCCCTTCAGGCCAGACTACTTGCCGCCCACTCTCTCTCGCGGTGTCGCGAGCGGAACGATTGGCGAAACGGAGGGTATGCGCTTGTTCTTCGGCGATCCCGACAACGAGTGGCTCATCGTGGACCAGATCCCGGCCCCGGTGGATCGGGCACTGCTCGGAGGCGAACGAGTGCAAGTAAACGAGACGGAGGGAGTGCTGCTGACAGGGCAGAGTGGTGTGGTCGAGATACCGCTACACCAGGCGATGGTCCCCGGGGAACGACCGAGACCGCGGGAGATCCAGTACGAGCACGCGACACGGCTCATCTGGTACGCCAACAACACGCGGGTCGAGCTCCTCTCCAACCTGCCAGTCCAGGAGATTCTGAAGATCGCCCGATCCATGCAACCGGCGGGAGAGGTTCCATAAGCGGACCGTTTGGCGAGTAGGCCTTGCCGCCGGGCAGAGTGGGAGCCGAGTTAAACAATGCAAGCAGTGATGAAGACAGTTAGTGGTTCGGGGCTGGACCTGGTGGAGACCGATATCCCAACAATTGGCCCGGACGATGTGCTGGTGCAGGTCCGGGCCACTTCGATCTGTGGCACCGACCTCCACATCCGGCGCTGGGACACCTGGGCCAGCGGCCGCGTCCGGCCACCGCTGATCGTCGGTCACGAGATGTGCGGCGAGGTGGTGGCGGTCGGCAAGCGGGTCACCACCGTCGCGACTTCGTCTCCGCCGAGAGTCACATTGCGTGCGGCGTCTGCAACCAATGCCGGACGGGCAATGCCCACATCTGCCGCAACACCAGGATCTTGGGGGTCGATACCGACGGGGTCTTTGCGGAGTACGCTCGCATCCCGGCCGCGAATGCCTGGAAAAACCCGCCCGATATGCCCTGGGAATTGGCCGCGCTTCAGGAGAACTTCGGCAACGCCGTGCACACGGTGATGGCCGTGGACACCCGCGCCAGGCGGGTGCTGGTGACCGGCTGCGGGCCGGTCGGCCTGATGGCGATTGCCATGCTGCGGGCGGTTGGGGCCCACACGGTGATCGCTACCGACATCAGCCCCTACCGCCTCAACCTGGCGCGGCG
>DOUV01000111.1:0-5847 GCA_003520455.1 Chloroflexota bacterium
CGATCCCGACCCGGCGGAGATCGAGCCGCTCCAGCAGCGCCCCGATGGCCTCCGGTTGGCGCCCCGTCTGGCGGACCAGCTCGCACTGCGGTGCCTCCCGGCCAACCTGCTCGTAATAGCGCGAATCGGTGACGATCAACGTCCGCTCGGAGGTCACCAACAGAACACCGCTGCTCCCCGTGAAACCACTGAGGTAGCGACGATTCTCCGGCTGGGTGATCAAGAGCCCGTCGAGCCCCCGCGCGTCCAGCTGTGCACGAAGCGTGGCAAGGCGACTCGTCATTTCCGTCCTGGCTTTCCGGGTTGCTTCCCCCGGCCGCGGCGCTTCCTGCGCGCCCGGGCATCAGCGGCTGCTCGGGCACGCTCTCGCCGCCGCGCCTCAAACTGCCGCAACAACTCGTCGCTCTCGTCGGGGCTGAGAGAGGGACTCTCTTCAGCGGCCGGCCGGTCGCCCTCCGCCTCGAGGGTCTGAAGCTGGCGCGCAAAACTCCGGGCTGTCTGAACGCGGACCCCGGCCGCGCGTGCGGCGGTCTGCAAGGCCCGATCCGAGGTGACCAGCATGATGCTCTGCAACGTTCCCCGCGAGACCCCCTCAAGAGCCGCCAGGATAAGATCGTCCGCTGTCAGACCGTGCGGTGCGAAGCGCACCTCGAGGTCCGTGCCGCGGTCGAGCGGAGGCTGTCCCCCCTCCCCCTGGTCGAAGAAGACCAGCAGGCGATGCCCACCGCGCCAGACAAAGGTCTGGAGGCGTGCCAGCAAGCGCGCCTCGTCGTCCGGGTCGGCGAGGTCGATATCCGGCAGTGCACCGATCAGATTGTGGCCGTCAATCCAGAAGATCATCCTGTCAAGATGATAGCAGCAAGCCAGGGCAGGAGCAAAGTGGCGTGGCACAACCGGGACGCAGGGCCTGTCTGGTGCGCCCGAGGGAATCCGGCCGCCGGCCTCAAGATTGCGACCGGTGGTGGAAACCGGTACAATCGCTCGCAATTCTTCCGAGGAGGAGGCCAATGCGTTTCACAGAAAAGACGGCCCTTGTCACCGGCTCCGGACGTGGGATTGGCCGGGCGATTGCACTTCGATTCGCCAGCGAGGGGGCGAATGTTATCATCAACTTCTTCCGCAACCGCAAGCCGGCTGAGGAGACGGCCGCGGCCTGCGAGGCTTTCGGTGTGCGCACCCATCTCGTCAAGGCCGATGTGGGCAACCTCGACGATATCGATCGCATGTTCACGGAGGTGGATGAACTTTTCGGCGGCCTCGACATCCTGGTCAACAACGCCGCCAGCGGCTACATCCGGCCGGTGATGGAGCAGAAGGCGAAGGGCTGGGAGTGGACGATGAACATCAACGCCCGCAGCCATCTGTTTACGGCGCAAAAAGCCGTGCCGCTGATGCAGAAGCGAGGTGGTGGATCAATCATCGCGATCAGCAGCCTGGGCGCGCAGTACGTGCTGCCGGAGTACGTCGTCGTCGGTGTGAGCAAGGCGGCTGCCGAAGCGATCACGCGCTACCTGGCCGTGGAACTCGCCCGGTTCAATATCCGCTCCAATGCGGTCAGCGGCAGTGTCGTCGATACGGACGCGCTCAGATTCTTCTCCAACCGCGAGCAGATGATCGCTGAGAGCATCGCCAAGACGCCGGCCGGCCGCATGGTCGAGCCGGAGGATATCGCTGCGGCCGTCGCGTTCCTCTGCTCCGACGAGGCCTTCATGATCCGCGGCCAGACCATCGTTGTGGACGGGGGGTACACCCTGGCCCTCCGGTAGCGTCACGTCGCGTCCGTCACAAGAGCGCCCGGTTAACTGACCGGGCGCTCTTTGCTATCGAGATCACGACGAAGGTGCGTCTCGCCTGGCACGTGTGGCCAGGGAGGAGCCCTGGGGAGCGCGGGCCGCCTCGGCCACAGGGGGGCTCTCGCTGGAGGTTGGCGCCTGAGTTGGCGCAGACTGCTCCTCGCAAGCCGGGATGACAATCTCCTGGCCAGGCATGATCAGGTCGGGGTTGGCAATCGCGTTGGCGGCAACAAGGCACGCCACGGTGACGTTATACTGCGCGGCAATCGCCTTTAACGTGTCGCCTGGTTGCACCGTATAGACGACCATTGGGGTGGGCGTGACTGTGGCACGGAGCGGACTGGGGGACGGGACCGTCGTTGGTGTCGACGGTTCTGGGGGGACAGTCGTCGTAGCGCCCTGCTCAGGGGTAGCCTGAGGCGATGGCTGCCGCCGGCTGCAAGCGGGAAGGAGCGTCAAGGCCAGCAGCAGACCGGCGACGCAGGCAACACGGTTCGTGTTGCCTCGGATCCAATGACACTGCTTCATAGCGCACCAACGAAGAGTCAACCTTATCATCATTCCTGCAAGCGTCTCGTTCCTGGGAAACCAGATTCGACTGCGATGTTCAGAGCGGCACCGCCTGGACCATCGGTCACGTCGTCGTTGCGTGGGTGGGACCATGGTTCGTCGGAACCGCGCTGTAGGGGCGCACGGCCGTGCGCCCCTCCGAACCTGAAAGCGCCTTCACAAGCTGCTTGGCCATCGTCTCGGCGATGCCTTGACCGGCGCGCTATCACGTTCGCTCAGCCTTCATCGTCCCTCACTCGATCGCCAGGTTGCCTGGCGGGCAGCGACCCGCTCGCGAAACCAATCCGGCAGGAGGGTGGTCGCGTTGGCCTGGTAGTCGTAGCAGACTTGTACCGAGCTCCCTTCGGCGAGCAGCCGGCCTGTGGTGGTCTCGACCCGGTAGGCCAGGTCGAAACTCTTGGTTCCGAGGCGCGAGACGGCGCAGCCGACAAGCACCGTGTCGCCCCAGAAGGCGGGAGCCTTGAATTGGCAGGCGGTCTCCGCCAGAATCACGGGAAGGTCCCTGGGGCTCTCGCACTCAAACAACTCCACGAGGTAGCCCGTCCGAGCGGCTTCAAACCAGGTAAAGTAGATCACATTGTTTACGTGCCCCATGAGGTCCACGTCCCGGAACAGGACCGGCAACGTGATTGAGTAGGGAAATTCCATGGGATCTCAACTCATGAAGCGTCCGGCCCCGGGATGAGGCGCACGTCGTCGCGGTCGAGTAAGATCACCGACTCACCAGTCAGAACGAGAGTCTGATGCTGGTTGTAGACATCCGCGCGGAGCGTCAAAATCTTGCGCTCGGGCCGGATGCGGATGACCTCGACCCTGGCTGTGATTGTATCACCGAAGTACACCGCGGCCTTGAATTGCAGAGTCTGGCTGAGGTAGATGGAGCCGGGCCCGGGTAACTGGGTGCCCAACACGGCACTAATGAGCCCGGCGGGGAGCAAGCCGTGCGCAATCCGCCGCCCAAACCGCGTGCGACGAGCGTACTCCTCATTCAGGTGAACGGGATTGACGTCGAGGCTCAATCGAGCGAAATCGCAAACATCACGCCCGGTGATGGTCTTGGTGAGGCTGGCACTCTGTCCGACCCGGATTTCGGTTGGAAAGACGAGCGTCGCTCCGGGGACGCGGCACTCTCCATTTGAGGCTGCCGGGAGGGCAGTGACGTCCTTGTCGCTCACGTGGTATTCCTTCTGTTGGTATGAAATGGGGCGGTGGGAGGCGTCCGTAGGATCCCCGGAGACAGTTACATCAGAGTTACACAACACCTTGACCCTGAATTCCCCCGAGTCCCTCCTTGCCGCGTCCTCGACCTCAGTTCCGGATGGCGTATCTCACTTTCTATAAAAGTGGCGCGCACGCGCCACTTTTATAGAAATATGAACACATCATCCTGTTCCGGCCGCGGCTTCCAGGGGCACGAGGCGGACAACGCGATCATACCGCCCGCCGGATCTCTTCCACAGCCTCCGGGTTCACCAACGCGCTCGTGTCTCCGGCGTCCTCCCCGAGATAGGCGGCCCGAACCATCCGCCGCATCACCTTCGCATTGCGGGTCTTGGGCAGGTCGCGCACGAACTTCACCTCTTTGGGCGCCAGAGGCTTGCCCAATTCCTGCACCACGTGATGCTGGATCTCATCACGCAGCGCGTTGCTCGGGGCGCCGTCTGGGGTCAGCACCACGAAGACCACGACCGATTGGCCCTTCACCGGGTCGGGCACCGCAATCGCGGCCGCCTCGACGACCGCGGGGTGGCTCACCACCACCGATTCCACCTCCGCCGGGCCCAATCGCTTGCCTGCCACCTTTATGACGTCATCCGAGCGGCCGAGGATGTACCACAGCCCATCTTCGTCGATGGCCGACCAATCGCCGTGCACCCACACATTGGGATAGCGAGCCCAGTAGCTCTGAATGTAACGCTCCGGATCCTGCCAGAAGCCGCGTGTCATCCCGATCCAGGGCTTACGCACGACCAACTCCCCAACCTGATTGCGCACCGAATTCCCCTCGTCATCGACGACGTCCGCCGCCATGCCCGGCACCGGGCCGGAGAAGGCACACGGCTTAAGGGGCGTGAGCAGATTACCGCCGACGATCCCACCCGACACCTCCGTGCCGCCCGAGTAGTTGAGAATGGGGATTCGCCCACCCCCGACGACGTTGAAGGTCCACAACCAGGGGTCAGGATTCCACGGCTCCCCCGTAGACCCGAGCGCACGCAGGCTCGAGAGGTCGTGCCGCTGCACCGCCTCCTCGCCGTGGGGAATAATCGCCCGAACGAAGGTGGGCGACAGCCCGAGGATCGTCACCCCGTGCTCTTCCACCATCGCCCAGGTGCGGTCGACCTCCAGGTAGTCGGGCGCGCCATCGTAGAGGACGAACGTGCCGCCCAGAAGCGTGATGCCGAAGACCTCCCAGGGCCCCATCATCCAGCCCATATCGGTCATCCAGTACATCGTGTCCGAGGGCTTGACATCAAAGGAGTGGTACATGTCCTGCGCGCTCTTTACTGGGAAGCCGCAGTGGGTATGAACCGCCCCCTTGGGACGCCCAGTGGTCCCGGAGGTATAGATAATCATTAACAAATCCTCGGCAGAGGTGCGCTCGGTCTCGGCGGTGGCGGGCTGGTCGGGGATGAGGTCGTGCCACCAGTGGTCGCGAGCGGGCAGCCACCCCGAGGGTTCCGAGGCCGGCGCCGCATCCCCGACCCGCCGGTAAACGATGACGTGCTCCAGTCCCGGCAGGTCCCGGAGCGCCTCGTCGGCAGTCGGTTTCATCGGCACCACCTTGCCCCGCCGGTAGGTGCCGTCGGCCGTGAACAAAGCCCGCGCGCCGGCGTCGGCCAGGCGGGTGGCGATGGCCCCCGCCCCGAAGCCTGAGAAGAGGGGCAGGATGACGCCACCGATCTTCGCAATCGCCAGGAGCGCGACCGCAATCTCCGGGACCATGGGCATGTAGAGGCCAATCGCATCCCCCTTGCCCAACCCGAGGGCTCGCAGGGCATTGGCGGTGCGGTTCACCTCTCGCCAGAGGTCCCGGTAGGTGAGGAGCCGAACGTTGCCTTCCTCCCCTTCCCACCGAATTGCCAACCGGTTCTGGGTGGGCGTCCCCATCCACTTATCCAGGCAGTTGTGGACGATGTTCATCTGGCCATCCACGCACCATCGGGGCCACGGATACCCGGCCGACAGATCGACCACCTGGCTGTAGGGCTCGTAAAATTGGATGTCGAGATCTTGAAGCACGGCATCCCAGAACCAGGCAATGTCCTCCGTGGAGCGGCTCATCAGCTCGTCCAGGTCCTTCACGCCGTGTCGGTCCATGAAGGCTTGCAGGTTGCTTGCGGCGACAGTTTCGGGAGAGGGCCGCCACACGATCTCACCGCCAAATTCAAAGCGTTCCATTACGACCTCCTTTCACGTACAGGAGTTACGCGGTGCGAGGTGGTGATTCAAGGTTGATGGCTCAAAGAAGAGGCATTTGGCT
>DOUV01000111.1:5914-10069 GCA_003520455.1 Chloroflexota bacterium
GCGCACTACAAGCCGATACTCCGCTCGCAATTCAATTTACTGCGTAACTCCTGTCACGTAAAGCGTGAAGCGTGAATTCACGCTTCACGCCTCACGGATGGACTGTTGACCTCCTGGAACTCCGGTCCAGACATCGCCGAGAGGGCACGCTCGGAGCCGTCTGACGCCTTGACCGACGCTCTCGCCGTCCTATGATCGGGGCGGAGACATGTGGTCATCACTCCCCAGCGCCTCGCGGGCGCGCGTAAGACGGGCCTCGGCCCGCTCGATCTCGCGCGCGAGGTGGGGAGGCACCTCGGTGTAGCGTATGGCCTGGGTCTGGAGCCGTCGCAGCGTCCCCTCCCACAGCGCGATCTCGCGCTCCCACCGGGCGCGACCATAACCCAGGTTCCGGGTTTCCTCAGGCGGTCGCAGCGGCTGGAACGACCGCTGCCACCACCAGACAACCAGGCCGCCGACGAGCACGACCAGGAGAATTCCAAGGAGGAACCAGAGCGTCATCGTGAGACGAACGACCAGGGGAATAGGCCGGCAGGAGTCCGCCCGGTCGAGGGCCCCTGGCGACCACCCGCACCCAGAGAGATGCCCCCTCTCCTGACCACCCTACCCGCTCAGATCTCTGTTGAGTTGAAGGCGCTACGATCCTGCATGCGAATGGCCTCGGCGATGTCGGCTAAATCAACGAATTCGTCCGCCTGGCGGCGCAATTCGTCCGCCACGGTGCTGTCGGTCGTGCGCTCGCTACTGACCACAACGACGCGAACCCCGCGCCGCTGCACTGCCTCAACGAGCCGCACGAAATCACCATCACCGCTAAAAAGGATCGCCGTGTCGTAGTGGCCGCAGAGGGTCAGCATATCAATCGCCAACTCGATATCGACGTTGCCCTTGACTTCCTCGCGCCAATAGACCTGACCGTTCTCATCATACTGCTTGCGCCGGAACACCTTCGCCCGCTTCGTAATCACGGCAAAGCCATTGTAGCTCAACCAGTCGGTGAGGCGGATGAGCCAGTCGGGCGTCCCATCTTCGAGGAGGGCGGTGTAATAGAAGGCTCGTAGGAGCCAGCCATCACGGCTGAAGTAGGTGAGCAACCGCCGGTAGTCAATATGGATACCCAAATCGCGAATCGTGTGATACAAGTTTGAGCCGTCAATGAAAATAGCAATCCGACCGTAGCGGCCGATGTCAACGCCGTTACTACGGCCATTGTCCCGCGAATTATTCATGTTCATAGGGGGCCCCTCCATCACGCACACCCCGGGGCCTCTGTGTCCAGGCTGGTGTTCATTTCCATCCCCACGAGGCCACCGGACCAGATCGCCCGGTGACGAACACTGCCACGGTCAGAGGTGCCAGCACATCGTTGTCACCTTGCACGCTGCACGTTGGACGGTAGCGCGGACCCGCGACCGCCCGGTGCCACACAGATCATGTCACTGCAGCCGATCGTTTTCCTCCATTCCCGGCCGGTTGTCAACGGTCGATGGTCGCCAGTTCAATGGACCGCCGGCCATGGACCACTGAGTCCGGCGCAGGCTCAAATCAAGAATGTTCCATCCCGCATGATCAACTCCCCATCGACCGTGATGCTGACACCGAGCGGGATGACGTCCACATGAACCTCACTCGACCAGGGTGCCAGGGTGCGGTCAGGGTAGGGATTCCCGAAGGCGACGTGAACGCCGGGGTACTTCTCATCCTGCAAGAGATTGCCGGTCAGAGTCGTCAGGGCCTCATTGGTGCCGATGGCGAACTCGCCGACGCGCCGCCCGTTGGGGCTACTGTTCAGATACTCCCAGACATCGCGTGCAATATCTGTATCCGGGTGCTCAATCCGGATCACCTCTCCTCTCTCGATGAAGAAGCGGGCCGGCTGGTCGAGCAAGCCGTACTTCTCACTGAAGTGATCGCCGAGCAGACTGGCTCCGAGGGTGCCCTCGGTACCTATGGGCGACGTGAAGGTCTCACCCTCTGGCAGATTGCCCCACTCGCCTGGGCGATGGTAGAGGCCCGAGCACGGGACCCAGCGGCGGTGCGCGGGATCAAGGGTGACGGCAAAGTCGGTACCGCCCGGCCCCGTCACGCGGATCTCACGGACCGCAACGACGCGTTCGGTGACGCGCCGGGTCATCTCGGCGACCTGCCGATAGTCGGCAGTCATGCCGCTCAGCATGAGTTCACGCGTAATCCCGATCATGTGCCCGTGACGCACCCGCATCTCGCTGCGCATGAAGGTGCCGAAGGGAATCCGGAAGCGAATCTCGCCCGGAAGGCCGCCCGCCGCGTAGAGCGAGACCGTCGGCCGGGCGGCTCGAATCGCCTCGACCAGGCCGGGAGGCAACTCCAGCAGGGGCCGGGGGCCAAACTCTTCGAGAAAGCGCGTCATCACCGCGGCGGCGCCTCTCTCATGGGCCGCCGCCGCCAGCGCCTCACCGATCTCCCGGCTTGCCTCCTCTGTGAGAATCAAGACGCGGTCGTCAGGTCCGACGGCGAGGCACTGACCAATGGCAGTGTGGGCGCCGGGCATCATCTCAGCAACAGTCATAGGCAGAAATCCTCCGGGGTCCGAATTGGTGGGCAGCACCTCAGCCGTGGGGGTGAGGGAGCCGTCCAGGGCAAAGCTCAGCAGTGTTCAACCGTGATCCTGGGAGCACCTCAGCCGCGAGCGATTCCTGAACGCGCAACAGTGTACCACACGGCCGAAGACAGGTTCAAACGGCTTGGGTCAGAAGCTGCGGGCCGTAGGCAAACAGGGCCGGGAGGCCGCCGGTGTGCCAGAAAAGCACGTGCTCATCGCGCCGCCAACGTCCCCGACGCACGAGATCGATCAGCCCTCCCAGGGCCTTCCCAGTGTACACCGGGTCAACCAGCAGCCCTTCCTGGTTGGCCAGCAGGGTGACGGCCTCGTGGGTCGCATCGTCGAGCTGAGCATAGCCCGAGCCGACGTAGTCGCCGGTGGTTTGAACGAGCGGTGCGGCTGGGAGGGGCAGCTCGAGGTGAGCGGCCGTTGCCTCAGAGAGTGAGAGAACAGCCTGGGCCAATTCATCACCGGAGCGACTCACACTGATTCCGAGCAGCTTCCACGGCGCCCCAAGCGAGGCCGCCAGGACCAGGCCCGCCTGCGTCCCGCCGCTCGCGGAGGCGACGATCACTTCGGTGATCATCACCTTCTCCACATCGAGCTGGCGCTGCAGTTCGAGGCCCGCCAAGAAGTAGCCCGCCGCGCCAACCGGATTCGAGCCACCCACCGGGATCAAATACGGCCGGCGGCCGGCCGCTCGCAGTTCCTCGACCACCTGCATCCCCCAGTCAGCCGGTGGGTCCGGATTGAGGCGGATTTCGGCACTATAGAGGGTGTCCAACAGGAGGTTTCCCTGCCGCGCCGCATCGGCCGGCCCGTGCAGCAGCAGAACGGCATCCATCCCGTAGCGACAGGCCGCGGCGGCCGTCTGAGCGGCGTGGTTGGACTGCACCGCGCCGAGGGTAACGACGACATCGGCGCCGGTGTGGCGGGCCTCACCCAGGAGGAACTCAAGTTTGCGAAGCTTGTTGCCCCCCATCACCATCGGCGTGAGATCGTCGCGCTTGATCCAGACGGTCGGCCCGCCGAGCCGGGCCGAGAGGCTCGGCAACGAATGGACGGGCGTGGGACCGGTGAGAAGGGGCAATCGGGGGAGTTGTTGGATTTTCATCAGATCAAACCAAACGTGAGAGGCCGGTCAAAGCGCCCGGCTCAAAATCCTCGCGGCGCGGAGGCGTGAGGCGGGGCACCTTACAGTCGTGCCTCCCACCTGTCCAAACGTGAGCTCTGCCTCCTACCATCCGGGCGCAAACGGGCCGCTCACACTGCTGACGTCCTACGAATGAGCTGCTTCAAAACGTCTCGAACCAAAGCCGCATCTGCGTCCAGTCAATCGTCCAACGATAGGACCGCAAGAAATCCTGGGCAATAATTCCGCCCACCCGAAAACCAAAACGCCACTCTAAGCCAGGAAAAACGGGACCAACCAGCCCCTCAACCTTGCGTTGCACCACGGGGCCGAACCGGACCTCGGGAACCGTGACGGGTACCAGCTGTTGGGCGCCGCCGCCGCCAACGCCGGTCAGCGCCTCCTCGGGTCGCAGGGCCGCGGCGAGCCCTGCCTGGCGCAC
>DOUV01000677.1 GCA_003520455.1 Chloroflexota bacterium
CGGCTCGCCATGCAGGCGCTCATCAACGCGGCCGAGCACACGGGCTTCTGGAAGCTGGTCTCCTGCGTCTTCGTCGAAAACGCACCAAGCCGGATCCTCCTCCGCTCGCTCGGCTTCCGGGAGGTCGGAATCTACGAAAAGCACGGCCAACTCGACGGCAGCTGGCGCGACGTTGTGATCGTCGAGCGGCTCATCCCCGCCAACCTCGACAAGGAGCGGGCCACCCACGACACCCGCTGTGAGTGATCCCTGCCTCGCCGGCTCAAGCGATAGCGATGAAATGGGACGCTCGCGTTGGAGCCGCGCGCGCAGAAAAACGCGATACACGTTTCGATGTGCGTCCCCCCTCCGACGCCCCCTCTCAACGCAGCAACACTGGCAGCCAGAGCCGGCTCCGCGGGGTTGGGGAGGGCGTGGCCGTGATGGTGGGGGTGCCGGTGGCCGTGGGGGTCAGCGTGACGGTGGCCGTGGGCGTGGCCGTCTGCTGATCCCCCGTAAGTGGAATCGTGCGGACCTCAGAGTAGTACACGACGCCGTCGCTGGCGAGGGCCCGCAGGCGGAGCGTCGTCGCCGATACGGGCACGGGGACGCTCGCGGAGTAGGTACCCATACCCCCGTTTTGGTTCGGGCTCCAGTACTCGTCGGGTCCGAAGACGCTGTCGCCGTCGAAGTCCGCCTCGACACGCGTCAGGCCGGCGCTTTGCTTGCCACTGATGTTCCACTCAACCGTGATTGGACTGCCACGCATCGCGCTGGCCGGCGTCTTCTGCCAGGTCACATTGAGCGGATCCTGGATCGGTAACGAAATCTCGGATGAATCGTTGCTGCCCGCCATGCAGTTGTAATAGTCCCAAATGTAGGCGCGCATGTAGAGCCGCTCGCCAACCGTCGGCACATCGAGGGTGACTTTCCCGTTCGCACCGCTGCCGTAATTTTCGCTCAGGAAGCGGTAGCTCCCCAGGGCCGGCTCGCCCTCGTGGGAGACGGTATCGTAGAGCAGCGCCGACTGGACCGAAGATCCCGAGTGGCCCGCGTCAGCATTCCACCCGATCTCGACGGGCCGGCCGCGCGGCAGGTACGGCGGCAAGGGTTGGAAGCCCAGGAACCGTCCGGGGCCGATGCGGAGGGAGGTCTCCGCGCTCCAGAGGCTCCAGTCGTTCACGTCGAGGCGCGCAGCCCCAAAGATCTCGCCCACCTCGTTCGGCACAGTCAACGCGGCGCGATACTGGTTGTACCCGATGGGAGTGACGGGCGGCGCGTTGGGGTAGTCTGGCGTGCCGGCAT
Source organism: Chloroflexota bacterium (assembly GCA_003520455.1). Next base: position 1,285 of record DOUV01000677.1, read on the forward strand.
GGGAGCCAGTATCCCAGTGGAATGAAGTCCCCTGGAAGGGCAGATCCGCGGTGTTGATAGTCCAGGTAGCAGTCACCACATCGCCGGGCCAGGGGTAGCAATTCGCCCGGCTGGAAGCCAGGAAGGGAGAGAACACTTGGGGGACGCGGATGACCTGCTCGGGCGTCTCGGCGACGACCAACCCGGTCCCGGCAACGACGCGAAAGTAGATCGTGGCGTCAATGCTGAGCGTCGCCGTGTACTGCCCGGCGGAGCCGGGCTGATTGGCAGTGGAGTAGGAATAGCACGTGAACGTGGAGCAGGAACTATAGCCGAAGTAGACCTTGTTGATACCGACGCCCTCTCCACCCGTGACGCGCCAGGTGATCGTCACCGGTGCGCCGGGCTGAGCGACAGTCGGGGCACTCACCAACTCAACCCCAACGGTGGCCGGGGCAGCCGTGGCCCCGGGGTGGCGCAAGAGCATCATCGCGCCCAGGATTACGAGCACGAGCGACCACAGGAAAGCAGGGTGGGCGTTTCGCCTCTCATGCCTTACGCTTCGCGGCGTCGTCATGGTAGCAGCAGCCTCCTGGTGATGAGATTATCTTTCGGCGGACCAGGCCGTTCGAGTCATGAAAGCTGACCGAGGAGTGGCGTACCGGCGGTACGAGTGCCCCGCAACTCCTTGAACCGCTGAAACTGCCGGCGGCGGCATGCCGAACACGGGCAGGCCATCCCTCGAACACACGTGGCAGGTCTCGTGGACTCAACCAACACTCACATTGGAATACTGTGTACGGGGTGCCCTCGCCCACCCGGCGCACCCTACTCCAGTGCGAGCGACGAACAAAAAAGAGGGGTCACCTCCCCCCCCCCCTTGACCTCCATTCTGCCGCCCTAAACAAAAAAGAGAGGCGCACCCCTTTCTCTCGATTGCACCCACTATAGTCGCTGCAGATTCCGCTGTCAATAGTTCCACAGAGCACCCGGTCTTTGGACCGGGTGCGTCTTCCTCCACGCGGCGCCGGCGGCCCTCGGACTGGACGACACGCTCAATCCGGCCAACAAGCAGCGCGTGGGCGCCGATCCACCGCCATCCACGCGCGCCGGCTCACGTCGAGGGTTGCAACTCCCCCTGGCTGCCCAGACGCCGCATGATGTCCAGCAACTCGCGCTTGGCGGCCTGGCGCTGACGCTGGTAGGCGGTCGGGCCAATCTCACCGGCCTCAAACCGATCGTCCAGATCGGCAAGGTGCAGGATCAGTGCGTCGCGGCGGCGGCGGAGGGCCATCCGCTCCTCAAGTGCAGTCGGCGCGGGACGCTGCCAGAGGTAGGCCGCCAGGGCGACGACCACCATGGCGACGAGGGCCAGAGGCACCCACCATGGCCAGGCGTCGAGGCCGGGGCCGGGCGTTGCAGTCGGAGCTGCGCCCTCGACCGCCCCGGCGGTGGAGGCGGGGGAGGGCGGTGGAAGTTGTGCGAAGGCCAGATCGACCGGCTGGTCAGGCGGCACCTGCGCGCCGCTGAAGATCCTGAAGCTCCGCCCCTGGACGTCGCGCTGCCCCTCGTCCGCAAACCCGGAAACCGTCGTTTGCTGACCGAGCTCCGGAATCAGGACGATTACGCTTTCAGCCGGGTAGCCCAGCGGGAGGCTAAGGCGCTGGTCCGGTGGGTTGTAGGGCATCTGGTAGGTGAAGATCACATCGTGCTCGCCCGGCGCGAAGGTCTGGCTCAACAGGATCCCGTCGCTCTCCACCTTGGCGGCGCTTTCGGTGGCCTGGTCCGGGAAGGAGATATTGATCGCCTGCGGCGGCAGCGGGATTCGCAAGCCTGTCCCGCTCGCCGGCACGACCACCCGGTCGAGGCCGTTCTCAACGGTGTAGAGGGCGGCCACGACCCACTGCCCGCCACGTTCGTCGAGGATGTAGTGGATCCGGCGCATCGTGAGGGCACTCGTATCGTTGGTGGTCTCGTAGATCGTCAGGGGAGCGACAATCTCGCTCTGGCCGGCTTTGAACCCTAACACGAAGGGCCCCTCGCTCGTGTTGGAACCACCCCCCTGGCTGAAGTAGGTTTGTCCGGCGTAGGTCACCCGCACCAGGTAGCGGTGCTGCGGCGCGGGGTCCACCTCTTCAAATCGGAAGGCGCCGGAGGCATCCACCGGCGCGGTGCGCGTCTGGGGTGGCCCCTGGCCATTCGGCAGGAAGAGCAGCTCAACTTTGAGGTCATCCGGCAGGCTGGCACCGGCCGTGCCCATCACTACCTGGCCTCTGATCACGCCGCTGCCCTGGGCCAACACACCCAGAGGCAGCGCGACCAGTGCCAACACCACAACCAGCAAGACCACAATCAGACGCCGCACTATCATCGACCTTCTTCCTCAATATCGGGCTGGAGCGCTACCCCGGCGACGGGCGCGCTCCTGGCGCCGCCTCAGGCTCGCCAGCCCAGAATCTTCGTGGGCACAACCTCGATGACGATCGTCTGCCCATCAGGAATAAACTCCCAGCCGTACTTGGTGCGAAAGGCGGTCAGCACGCCGTCCGCGACCGGCTCCGCCACCCTGGCGCGGCCCTCCACAATCAAGACATCGTCGGGGTCCGGCAGCGCCAACACCGCCGAGCCGTGCGCCACAATGTTGCGCACCTTCTGCGTGTGTGGCTCGCTGCCCACGTAGAGACGGTCCTCGTGCAACACAACCCAGACCGGGACCAGGTGGGCCGTGATGTCGGGCTTCACCGTTGCCAGCCAGAGCGTCTGCGCGCGGCTCAGACGCTCGGCCTGGGCCGCGGTCAGTTCGCGGTGCGCCACGGCCCGCCCCAGACGTGACTCGCAAGGAAAAGGCGCTCCCCTCCCCCAACCTGGCTGCGCCGCTCGCCGCCAATCCAGAGCGAGACCGACCCTCGTCCCACAATCTCGAGCTCGTTCGAACCGGGCCGGGCAACCGCCGCGGTGTACTCGTCAATCCCGATGCCGACACAATCGGGGTGGACCGTGAGCGTGGCGACCAGATTGCTGCCGCGCTGCCACTCGCTGAAATGCCCGGCGAGGACGGTCT
>DOUV01000358.1 GCA_003520455.1 Chloroflexota bacterium
AGCCGCGCCGGCGCCGACGGCCGGCTGCTCGAGCATGCCGCCAAGCAATTCCTCGCCCAGGCCGGGATCCCCACTGCCGAGACCCGGCTCGCCGATAGCGCTGACGACGCGGTGGCCCAGGCCGAGGCCCTCGGCTACCCCGTCGTCCTGAAGGTCGAGTCGCCCGACCTGCTGCACCGCAGCGAGGCCGGCGGGGTGATTCTCGACCTCGACTCCGCGGATGCTGTGCGTTCTGCCTACGGCACCGTGCTCGACCGGGCGCGCCACTATGCCCCCCATGCGCGCGACCTCCGCGTCACGGTTCAGCCGATGCTCTCGGGCGGTGTCGAGTTGCTGGTCGGCTTGAGCCGCGATCCCACCTTCGGACCGGTCCTCACGGTGGGCCTCGGTGGCGTCGCGGCCGAGGCCATGCGCGATTACACCGTCCGTGTGCCACCAATCGATCGACGAGAGGCACGGGAGATGATCGCCAAGTTACGCGGCAGCGCCTTACTGACCGGCTTCCGGGGTGGCCCCCCCGCCGACGTCGAGGCTGTTATCGGAATTCTCGAGCGCCTTTCAGCACTGGCAGAAGGTCTCGGTGATCTCCTCCTGGAACTCGATATCAACCCGCTAGTGGTCTTCGCGGCTGGGGGCGGTGCGGTCGTGGCCGACGCTCTGGTCGTGATTGAGGCGGAGAGCCCGTAAGGACTTCTTCGACGTCCACCACACCCGCCGCAGTCTCCAGCCCGACACGTTCGCCGTCTGCGACAGTACCATCACCTGGACCGGCAGCGCCAATGACTCCGAGATGGCCGGCGGCGCCTGCTCCACGGCCAAGACCGATAATACCCCGCACGAGGTGGCGTTTGCGCCTTCGAGTTTGGGCGTCTCGTTCCGATGAGACGCCCAAACTTCTTTTCCCGGCGAATCACAGCGGGGCGACATAGTGCGCGAGGAAGTTCAAATGATGATATGTGACGGGGCGAATGGGTAACAAACAACAGTGTTCACGGAGCCTGACCGGGTGGTACAAGATCAACGAGACCGGCTTGCATGCCAACACCGCCGGACACTGACCGAAAGGCCTGCCAGGAGTGGGCCCACAGGCGAGGGAGATCGGGCGATGTTTCTGAAAGGCAGGTACTCTCCCGCAGCCCTGCAACCCATCACGGCCTGGGCGACGGCTACCGCGGATGTGCTGAAGGGAGCGGTCGCCTGAGCCGGGAGAGCGCCATCAAAATGATGGCAGGCAGAGGAGGATAAGGGGTAGAAATGAGAAAGGCGACAAGAATCGTTGCAGCATCGTTCGGCGCTCTGGCCGGATTTGGCGGTCTGGAGCATGGGTACTTTGAAATACTTCAGGGGAATGTGCGGCCGGCGAGCATCATGATCGCGTCTATGGGGGCACCCTGTGTACCGGACGAGATCTGGAATGCCTGCGAACCGGCCATGACGATCATTCCCAACTTCCTGATCACGGGAATCCTGGCGATGGGGCTTGGACTGGTGACGATGGTCTGGGCAGTGGCCGGTGTGCAGCGACAGCAGGGCGGTATGATCCTCGCCCTGCTGTCGGTCGGACTGCTGCTGTTTGGGGGTGGCATCTTCCCGCCCGTGATCGGCATCATCGGCGGACTGGTAGGAACCAGGATCAATACACCGTTGAAAAAGCAGCCCGGCCCTGTCTGGGGGATGCTGGCAACGGTGTGGCCGGGGACGCTGGTTGTTTTCTTCGTGTGGTTATTTGGACAGTTCGTGATCGGCTATTTCTTCAACGAATTCCTGATGGAGAGCGGGGTGCTCATTCCCGTTTTGATCCTCGGGCTGCTGGCGCTTTCTATCCTGGCGGGATATGGACACGATGTCCAGACGCACGGGCGCGCTGACGTGTGACAGGCGATCCAACAGCGGCTTGCACCCGAATGCCGACCACCCACTTTCTCAGGCGACCGAGGATTAGGGGAGATGCGGCCAGAATCTCAGCTGATGAAGTCCTGGCAGCTGGAGATACTGCTGAGCGGTGGGGTGATGGCCTCGCTGCTTAACGATGCGCGAATTGCTGCCGGTACATCTCGATCACCTCAGCGGTGGAGGTGGCATCCTCGGGCGCCTTGTCGGAGCGGATGCGGCCCGTAAAGCGGGGGAAGCGCAGGCTCAGGCCGCGCTCTGGTTCGAGCACCCCGAAGGCGCATGTGTGGCGGGGGCTCAGGCTCAGCTCCTGTCCGATGACCTCGAAAACCTGGCTCGGCGCGAACCAGACGTCGGGCTCGATCAGTGCCGAAACGCGCGGATGGCGATGATCCAGGAGGGAGGGGCGGAGGCGCTCGGGGAGGCGTGCCAGATCGGCGTCGGTGAGGCCCGCGCCGCAGCGCGTCAGGGTCTCGAAGGTGTCGCTCTCGACGTTGTAGACGGCCAGGAGAAAGGAGCCGTAGGTCCCGGCTCGCCGGCCGCGCCCGTAGAAGGCCGCGACGATCACGAGGTCGAGGCTATCGGTGAGCTGACCGTGAATGTCGCGTTTGTACTTGACCCACTGGTAGCCGCGCTTCCCGGCTCGATAGCCGGTCCCCGGCCCGATTTGCTTGCAGATCAGCCCCTCAGAGCCCTCGGCAATGGCCTCGTCGAAGAAGCGCTTGAGCTCGGCAACCGCCGTCACCACGCGCCTGGTCGCCAGCTGGACCTGCTCGCCCGGACGCACCAGAGCCTCTAACGCCTCCCGGCGGACTTCATTCGGGTCTTCCGTGCGATCCTCGCCGTCGAGGTAGAGCAGGTCGAAGAGGAAGGCCACGACCGGATATTGGGCCAGGATATCGGCATCGACGCTCTTCCGCTTCCGGCGCAGGAGATCCTGAAAGGGGCGGAGCGCCCCACTGACCGGGTCCAGGGCCACCGCCTCGCCTTCGACAATGGCCGGGCGTGGGATCGCCACACGCAGGGCCTCGACCAGGTCGGGAAACTGGTGGGTGATATTCTCCTGCCGGCGTGAGAAGATTGCGGCCAGGCCCGGCCCGAGGTGGGCCTGGAAACGCTCCCCGTCGTACTTGTACTCCGCGGCGCAGTGGCCGCCCATGGCATCGAGAATCTCTTCGGGACTGTCGAGGCGCTCGGCCAGCATCGGGCGGACCGGTTTGCCCAGCGTGATTTCGACTGCGGCCGCCGCCGCTATCCCACCCGAGGCCACCCGAACCGCCACGCCCGGCAGGTCGGAGGTGAGATTGTAGGCGCGCTCCAGGACCGGCCGCGCTTCTGGTCCTCCTCCAAAGGCCAGCGCCAGGGCCTCCAACAGGGTCGCGTCCCCGACCCCCAGACGGAGATTGCCCGTCACGGTCCGGACGATGAAGGTCGCTTCCAGCGCTGTTGCTCGACGGAGAAGATCGGCGAGCAGGTCCACCTTCCATTGGACCGATCCGCGCCCGGTTGCCTCGGCGATCTCGATCAGGGCGGCGAAAACGTCATCCACCCGCAATCGCGGCGACGAGCTTGTCCCGCCGCCCGCCTCGCTCGCCCGCTGCGTCTCCAACAGGTCGCGCGCGACGAGCCCCAGGTCGCCAAGCTTTTGCAGGCGCTCTTCTACCATGGGGACCGGCGCGGCAGCCGCATCGGCGATGGCTCGCGCCGCCAGTTGCGCCCCCATGTTGAGCTCGATGCCCTCGTAATTGGGGGCGATCTTGCCCTGCAAGAGGAGGACAACAGGGGGAAGCAGCTCGACAGATGTGTGCTGCAGCAGACGCAGCAGTGTCTCGGTCATTGCTTTGCGGCTGCTGGTTTCCTCCAGTTCAGCGAAGGCCCGCGCGACCGTCTCGAAATCCATCCTCATGACCCTCCACAAGGGTCTCCAGCCCATACGCACTCTCAATCAACTCGGTCAAACGGTGGGCGAAGCGAGCCGCGGGCGCACCGTCAACAACATCGTGATCAACGCTGAGGGTGACGCTCAGGTATTCCCTGATCTCGATCTGCCCGTCGACCACGCCCGGTTTCCTGGCGATTCCCCCGACGATGAGAGCCAGGGTATGGTTGGGCGCTCCGATCCCCCACCCACCCCGGTCACCGAACATGCCGATAGAGGTTAGCCCCACGGTGCCGGCGACGCGCTTGCGCCAATGGGGGTTCTGCTCCACCAGGCGATAGATCAGGTGCCGGACGGCGGTGGGCAGCAGGGGGAACCAGCGGAGGAACAATGTGCTTTCGCTGCGCTGGGGCGCAGTCTGCATGGCGCGTATCTCGGTGTGGATGTCGCGCGCGCTGCGCCGGTTCGCCGCTCGGATGGGGTGGAGGAGGGGAAAGGTCCGATCGCCGGCGGGGATCTCGATGGCTATCAAGATGTCGACGTCATCGAACACGATCAACTGATTGCGCCAGTTGCGGTAGGCGTGGACGGACCTGTCCATGTCCACCGCGCGGCCCACACAGGCGATGATAAAGGCTGAGAAGGAGAGCCTCTCGCCCGTGCGCTGCTTGTGCTCACGCAACCTGCGCCGCGCCTCGGTGACATCTACTTCAAGCAGGCCATGGATTACGTGCCGCCGTCGCGCCATCCAGCCGGCGTCCAACACATTTTGGCGCATCCGAGGAAATGGAACAGCAGTGAAGCTGGACTTGGAAGTTGCTCTCTGTTCACCGTCCATCAGCTTGTCCTCTGGTTGTGAGATCGAGCAGAGCGTCCATACTGCCTGGAACTCTGCCGGGGCGTGGGCAGCCATCATGGATGGCAGCAGGCGGAGTCTCGAATAGAGAGCGACCGCCTGGAGTCGCGCGAGTGGCAGGAACACCAGGGCCCGCCATAGGATAATGGAAGGCTGGTCAAGGGTCAACAGACCGGCCCAGGGAGCCCGGCGGTTGAA
>DOUV01000289.1 GCA_003520455.1 Chloroflexota bacterium
GCACCGCGGGAGACCCGGCGCCTGATCAGGTGCAAGTCGGCCAGCGGCGAGCGACCGAGCGCCGCACGGTTGCCCTCCCGGAGGAGGCGCGTCGCGTCCTCGACCTGGGAGAGGAACTCGGGTGTCATTGGCTAGGAATCAACCGTGGCCGGCGACCGGCGCGGAACGATCTCGGCCAGGTCGAAGCGGTAGATGGCCGCGGGGATGCGAGCGGACCCAAAGAGCCGCTCGCTGCTATGGCTCAGACGGCCACCGAGCCGCTCGCTCCAGGCCAGCGCGCGCCGATCCTGCGCGAAGATGCTGACCCAAAGCACCGTCCGGCCCGCCGCGCGGGCCCCGTCGCAGACGGCGACGAACAGGGCGCGACCGTGACCCCGATCCTGATGGTCGGGCAGAACATCCAACCGGATCAGCTCGCAATCGGCGCGGCCGGGGTCGAGGGAGAGGAAGGCCGCGCCGGCGGGCGTCCCATCGCGAGTCAGCGAGATCCAGACCTGGATCGCGGGGTCTTCCAGTGCGGCCCGGAGGCGGTGGCGGCTGCAGGCGACCCCCAGAAATTGATCGCGCTCAGCGGCGGGAATCCACGGATAGGTAGTGGTCCAGGTCAGGGTCGCGACACGGCGGATCGCGTCGATATCGTCCCGGGTCGCTCGGCGTACCCGCGGTCTATTGGTCATCGTCACTCCATCCTCTGTCCTCGTGGCGCTTGCCCCCGCCACGACCTGCACAACCTTCCAACCTTCAACCTTCCACCGCCCGCTTCAGCAGTGCCGCCGAATTCTCCGGAATTATACCTTGATCGGCCGGTGGCCCGAAACCCCGGTCGGGCCCTGACTCTGGCCTGGGACCGTCTGAGCGCCGAGCCCCCTCCGCGGCCAACGGAGCGCACAGGGTGTCCCGTCCCGTGAGACGAAATCGGCCGCAGCGGCAGCCGGCCTCAGGGCGTTTCTGGACGGACGGTCCCGGTCGTCGCCAACAACTGCTCTCGCATCATCGAGCGATCAAGGGCCGGCGGGGTCACCTGCACAACGAAGTCCACCCCTTCGGGACGACCGGCCTCGGGCCAAAAGAAAGTGAAAAGCACCCTCGTCCCAACTGGAAGCGAGCCGGTGGGCAGATCGACCACGTGCACGCCCAAACCGGTCGCTCTCGTCCGGGTATGGTGGCGACTCTGCCAGCCATCGGTGCTCCACTGGACGACCGCCGGCACCAGGACCTCCAGGCGGAGGGTCTTGCCAGACGGCATCGTGCGAGCCTTCTGGTTGAAGCGCCAGATGGCGTAGGGAGAGCCGGTGCGCTCTACGAGGTAGCGTTGGGCCGGCTGGGGCGGCGTGTCGAAAACGCGCCCCTCGTTCAGGGAGCGGCACAGCTTGATGTACTCGGCATGGGCCCAGACGAGTGGCGTCGCCGAGCCGGAGGGTCGCCCGAAGAACAGTTCCCGTCCAGGGATATCGGGCGCATCCCAGATCTGCTCCGGAATCAGGCCGCCTTCGTTGGCGAAGGCCGCCATCGTCTGCAGCAGCCGCCTGGCTTCGTCGGGCCGGCCGGCCGCCAGCTCGTAATGGGCCCGCTCGCCGGTCAACAGCGGCCAGGCTCGCCCGATGCCGACTCCGTCAAAGCCGCTCCCGTCGGCGTGCTCGCCATAGCCGTCGCCACTGTAGCGATGCCAGGCCGGGCCAACAGGCGTTTCGACCTGCAGGAGGGCGTCAATCACTTTGATAGTGTTGGTAATCCGCGGATCGTCCGGCGCTCGCAGACCGAAACGCACCAGGGCGAGGGCATCGGGACTGATCATGTGGATCGCAGGCGCTTCACTCTGGTCGGGCGGCCGGTTCTTGACGGGGACGAACCCGAGCAGGGGCGACGCAGCGTCGGCGACTTCGGGTGGAGCGATGCGCACGTAGTAGCCGCCCACACCCGCTTGCTCGCAAAGATCGGTGCCAGTGATGTACGTCCATCGTTCAATGCTGGCATTCCAGCTGTCGGCCGTCTCTCGAAGGTAGGTGGCCATCTCACCCTCATTGGCGAGATCGGCCAGGTCGGCAGCAATCAGCAGCGCGGCGGTCTCGACCGCGAGCGTGAAGGGGGAGTAGCCGGGATCTTCTTCCCAGCGATCCTGCTGCGTAACGGGGCCGTTGCGGATCAGGAAGCCGGCCGCGCGACGGACCATCGGCCAGAGGCGCGTCGCGTCATCACTACTCAGGGCGCCCTCCCGGCGCGCGAGATCCACCAGCAAGATGGGGAAAGCCGTCTCGTCCATCTGAACACCGCCCCAGTAGGGCGTGCCGTCGAGCCACATGTTCTGCGCCCAGTGGCCGTCGGCCTCCTGAATGACCTGGAGGTAGTCCAACACGCGCCGCGCATCTCCCTGTGCGCCGGCCGCCAGAAGGCCGCCGGCGGCCTCGACCAGGTCCCGCGGCCAGACCATGTGATAGCCCCCCAGGTCGTCGTCCCCTTTCGTATCTCCCCATGGGATCGAGAGGCTGGCGATGATTCCCCCTGGGAAGCGCTTGGCCTCGTGGGTTCGGAGCACAGCCGTGCTGGTGCGATAGAGATCCCGCTCTCGGCCGCCGGGAACGATCAGTGGGAGCAGGTCGCCTTGCCAGCGCTGCCAGCCGCGAACATACGCCGCCAGGGCGCTTTCAAACCCCGCGAAGAGACTGGCCAGGGCACGATGCCCGGCCTCGGCAGGGGTCCGGCCAAAACCGAGGACCACGATCAGGTCGCCGGACGTGCGCAGGTCAATCTCTCCCGTCAGCGCAACGTTGCCGTCCTCGGCCTGACCGTAGGTCCAGGTCATCTCACCGTGCTGCCTCAGGTCCTGCCATCCATCGGAGAATCCCACGAAGCCGGCCGAGCGCCTCAGCCAGGGAGCCGAGCAGGCGAGCGCCAGGGCATTGCCGTCCCGTTCGGCGAAGAGCATCGGGACGCCTTTGCAGTCACCGATCCAACCGGTGTTGTGTGAGCCGCGATTGCCAAGATGCGGAGCCAACAACACGTAGAGGTGATACGCCTCCACCCTCCCCTGCAGGGGCACGAACCGGATGCGCTGCAGGACGACATCGCGGCGCGGGTCGGTGATGATCTCTTTCTCAAGGCGGTAGCGTCCCTGGGTGCAGGTATTGATCAGCCGGTAGGCCGGCACTCCCTCGGCAGGCACTGTGATCTGTGAGTGGGTGTCGCGCTTCTCCTCTGAGAAAAAGGCGCCGCCATCGGTCACGATGAACCCCAGGTCGCGGGTACAGGCCTGATCCACGCGCGGATAGTAGACCTCATTGATGATTCCGTGGCTGAGAGTGAACCAGGCCCGGCTGGCGGGGCTGAGGGATGTGCCCACGCCGCTCTTGGCACTGGACGTCCAGCGCGCTGGAATCCCTGGCCGGCCGGGGGCGGAGCCGGATAGTTCGGCCATGGTGTGCTCCCTCGACACCGCCAGCGGATGGCGCATCTCTCTTTCTATAAAAGTGGCGCCTACGCGCCACTTTTATAGAAAGATGAACACATCATCCCGCCAACGGGTGCTCCTCAAGATTTGACGGCCCTCTATTCCACAGTTGGTATGAGAGTATGCTTCTCCTCTCCCTCCAGGCGGATCAGGAACCCACCCTTAATCTCCCTCGGCCCTCGACGCATATTCCCTGGTGGCCTCGTGTCGCTTCTCTTCGCGTCGCATTGATTCGGGCACGTAGTGAAAGACAATCCAGGCGCCGATGAGGGACATCAGGCCGCCGACCACAAAAGGCAATTCGAACGAAGAGACGGCCAACAGGCCGGCAATGAGCGGCCCAAGCGCGATGCCGAGACCAAAGCCCATGGTGATGATGCTCATTTGCCGGCCCTCACCGCCGGCGGTGGACAAATCGGCTGCGAGGGCGAAGGCCGGCGCCGCCACCCCCGCCGAGGCAACGCCCTGAACCAGGCGCAACCCGCTGAGCTGGAGAAGTGAGCCGACTTCACCCAGTAAGGCCGTGGCCGGTGCCATAATGATCAACCCAACAATAATCAGAGGTTTGCGCCCGATGTAATCGGATAGCCGGCCGAGCGGAATCTGGAACAGAAGCCGGCCGATCATGAGTGCGCTGAAGGCGATGCTGAAATCGAAGGCGGTTAGATGTAAACGTACGTTGAACTGCTGCTCCAGCGTAGTCATCATTGAAAAAGCGCTGGCCATCACAAATGTGGCAATACCCAGTCCGACGATGCCGGCAGTGAACAGGTCCCGGTCAAAGATCCGAAAACGGCGTTCTACTCCGTTCGAGACCACCGGCGGCAGCTCTTTGACCCAAAGTTGTACTAAAACCATCCCGAAGAATATAGAGGCGCCACCCGCGTAGAAGGTCGCGGCAAAGCCGAAGCGGTCGAGGAGAAAGCCCCCGATCAGCGGTCCGATGGCGAAGCCCACCATCCGCATGGTACTGTAGATTCCCATCGACCCGCCGCGGGTCCGTTGCTGAGTTGCCGTCGTCATCAGCGCCATCGCCGCCGGGATTGTCAGCGCGACGCCAATCCCCTGGACCGCGCGAAGCACCAGCAAATCGGTGAACCGGCTTGCCGCCAGGAAGGCGAGCGTGCTGATCCCCATCAGGAGCAGGCCGGCCTGAATCATTGGCTTGCGCCGTCCCAGCCGGTCGCTCAGCGCGCCCATGAAGGGCTGCAAAGCCGCGTTTACCAGTCCGTAGAGTGAGATCAAAAGACCAACGCGCACCGGTTCGGGGAACGGAAACGCCGGGGACGGCAGCCTGGCGATATACAGGGGGATCACGATGAAGAGAATGCTGTTGCCCACGGCATCACCCAGGCGCGCCATGGACAGGGCCAGTACGACTCGATTTGCACCTATACTCTCTGCGATGCGTTCCATCAAGATTCTTTGGCTCCTTTGTTGATTGCTTCAAAGCCGAACGCGTACAATGTGCGTCATCCGACTCCTCTCACGTCTGTCGCGGCTCATTCTCCCCTGGTCGCTCGCGGGTCTGCCGCTGCCGGGAGCGGCCCCCGGCCCAACCCAGGAACAGAGCAAACGCTATTCCAACAGTCCGGGACCTTCTAATCCACCAGGCTATCCCCTCCTTTCCGATCCACTAACCGGTGCGAGCCGCGCGCATTCCCTTGGAGAACAGACGTGGTCGCCGCGTTCAACCGCGGCGACCACCAGCCGGCCTCCAGCCCCGGCCGCACTCGAGAGATGAAAAAGCAGCGGTTGGCGCTCCGCACGTCAGATCAGACGTCGATGACGGCGAGGTGATCGGGGCGCCACTTGTCGAGAACCAGGTTGTACAAAGCTGGCACCAGCTGGCGCCGAGTCAGATCGCCACCGGCAAAACGACCATATTTGTAGACTGTGGGGGGAGCGCTTGCATATGGTACTCCCTCATCATTCTTGCCGCCACTGCGTATGGAACAAGCCGGTAGCATCCACCCGTTCGTACGTATGGGCGCCGAAGTAGTCCCGTTGGGCCTGAATCAGGTTGGCCGGCAGCCAGGCGCTCCGGTAGCCGTCGAAGTAGGCCAGCGAGGCCATCAGCCCCGGTGCCGGAAGGCCCAACTCGGCGGCGGTGCGGACCACAGCGCGCAGGTCCGCCTGCCGCGCCATGACTTCCCGGCTGAGGTGGGGATCGACCAGGAGGTTGGGCAGGTCTGGATGGGTGTGGTAGGCAGCGCGGATCGGCTCGAGGAGCGCCGCCCGAATAATGCAGCCGCCCCGCCAGATGCGGGCGACGTCTTCTAACTTCAGGTGGTAGTCGTAGGCTTGTGATGCCTGCCGAAGTTGGGCCATCCCCTGCGCATAGGTGATGATCATCGCGGCATAGAAGGCATTGCGCAGTTGGCTCAGGAAGGTTTCCCGCTCCCCCTGGTATCCGGGCGACGGTCCCTCGATCAGTTGGCCGGCCTCCTCGCGCTCACGCTTGAAGGCCGATAGGTTCCGCATCGCCACGGCGGCGTCGATAGTCGGTACCGGCACCTGCAGCTCCATCGCATCCTGCGAGGTCCACCTCCCCGTGCCTTTTTGCATGGCCTCGTCCAGGATTACATCGATGAGTCGCCTGTCGGTCAGTTCGTCCATCTTGCAGAAGATCTGGGCCGTGATCTCGACCAGGTACGCGTTGAGCTCGGTCTGATTCCAGCGGTCGTAGACTGCGTGTAACTCGTCGTCGTTCAGGCCCAGCCCGCGCTTCATCAAATCGTACGTCTCGGCGAGGAGTTGCATCAGGCCGTACTCGATCCCGTTGTGTACCATCTTGACGTAGTGCCCGGCCGAGCCGGGCCCCAGGTAGGTGACGCATGGGTCGCCGTTGACGTGGGCGGCGACCGCCTCGAAGAGGGGCCGCACCCGTTCGTACGCATCCACGGGACCGCCCGGCATCATGCTCGGACCGTAGCGGGCACCCCACTCACCACCCGAGATCCCGACACCCAGGTAGAGAATGCCTTTCGCGGCCAGGGTCTTGGCGCGAAGGTCTGTGTCCTGAAAGTAAGAGTTGCCGCCGTCGATGATCAGGTCACGTGCCTCGAGATGGGGCAGGACACCCTGGATCACAGCATCAACCACCGGGCCAGCCGGCACCAGCATCATCACGGCGCGGGGGGAGCGAAGGAGGCTGGTGAATTCTTCCGGGCTCTCTGCGCCTCGAATATCTCGGTGCTCGGCCTCCGCCCGCAAGGCCTGTACTGTGCTCAGATCCTTGTCATAGCCAATCACCGAATAGCCGTGGTCGGCCATGTTCAGGAGCAGATTGCGGCCCATGACACCCAGGCCGATCATGCCGATCTCGTATTTGTGTTCAACCATCTGCTCGTCTCCTTGTGTTTCGCTGCCGCCCATGCGAGGAGGGGCGTTTTGCCGGCCCCCACACCCCCTGTTGCGCGGCTCACGGCAGGATGACTGCAATCGATGAGACGGCGAATGCGCTGGTCCCCAGGGCCACGTGGCGTGGAAGGCTTGCTGGGTAGAACATGAACGGTAAGCCGACGATTGTGCCGCCTGCCCCTAAACATCTCAATACCAGGCGGCGACGAATCCTGCTGAAACCGCTTACAACAGGTGATTCCTTCTCGAAGAAGTTCCTGATACTGTACCTGCAAGCTCACAGTGCGTCCACAGCCCGGAGCCGCACCTGATGTTCGTCCCCCTACGGCCGGACGTCAAGCCACAATCCCCCCGCTCAACGACCCTGCCCCGGTTGGACCGGGGCAGCCAATCGCACGTCTTTTGAATTCTTCCGTTTCAACTTCAGCGCTCACCTGCCTGTGTGAGCCCGAGCGCCGCCAGAGCAGCGCTCGTAGACTCAATCTCCGTGTGATGAATGCCGCGGATGCCCAGCCCCTGCGCCACCTCCACAAACATGGCCCGATCGTCGATGTAGGCGACCGCCTCCGGCGGCACCTGGGCGATGTCCAGGGCCATGCGATAGATATCTTCATCTGGCTTGCGGTAGTGGACGAAGCACGAAGAGACGAAGCAATCTATCAACGACCCCAGCTCGAACGTGCGAATGCGGTGGACCGTGAGCTCGCGCCCCTCGTTGCTGACCGCTGCAATTTTGAGGTGGTAGCGCGCTTTGAGGTCGCGGACCAACTCGATCATCTCCGGATAGGGCCGAGACTGGGCGAACATGAACGCCCGGAACGCCTCCGGCGAGAAGGGGCGCGGCTGGTAGAAAACCACCCGCTCCAAATACGCATCCAGGCTCAGCTTGCCCTCCTCGTAGGTATCAAAGGTCAGGTGGTGGCGCTCATTCATCTCCTCGTAATTCAGGCCGAAGGTCTCCGCCGCCCGTTGCCGCATGTGGTGGTCCCAGCCGTTGGTGAGCAAGACGCCACCGATGTCGAGGAACAGGGCCCTGATTGGTGCCGTGATCATAGTCAGCCTCGATCCAGCGCAGTGGCAAGAATCCGCTGGAGCGCGGCCAGGCCGGTACCCACCTCGCTTCCCAGGTCGACCCGCACGGCCCGCCGCCCATGCTTGCGAAGAGCCTCCAGGTCGCCCAGAGCCTGAGCATGCTTCAAGACCCCGAAGGTGTAGGGTTGCCCCGGAATGGGAGCCTCTTCGGCGTCATCGGCGGTCAGTAGCAAAAAGAGGCCGGTATTCGGGCCGCCCTTGTGGAACTGGCCGGTGGAGTGCAGGTACCGTGGGCCGTAACCGAGGGTCGTGGCCAGGTGCAGGCGGTCCCGCAGGTGCAGGCGCATGGCCTCGAGCGCGTGCTCGGTGGCCGCGTTCTCGGTCAGGTAGGCCAGCAGGGCGACGTAATCGCCGGGGCGCGCCTGGGCCAGAAACTGCGCCACTGTCTCCGATGCACTTCGAGCGGTCTCCGGGGCGTACAGGCGCACTGAATCTTCCACCAGGCTGGGTTGCTCCTCGGGCAACTGGCCCTGCGCGCGAACCACTGTCAGGAGGCGGTTGGTGTTGTTCTTGCTCTCCTGCACGTTGGGCTGGTCGAAGGCGTTGATGCCCAGGATGGCCCCGGCTGTCGCCGTGGCAATCTCCCAGCGGAAGAACTCCTGTCCCACGTCCAGGCGATCGTCCATCCGGACTGTCACCACCGGTTGCCCGGCCTCGCGCAGCGCGGCGACGCCCCGCTCGAGCGCCTGATCGACCTCGCCCGCCAGGCGGACGTAAACGAAGAGCCGGTCGCTTCCGTAGGCCGAAGGCGCGCCGAGGGGCTCACCGGCCACCGGCAGGAGCCCGGTCCCTTCCTTGCCGGTGCTCTCGGCCAGAAGCTGCTCCAGCCACATCCCCAGCGTGGCGATCGCTTCTGGCATCAGGAAAGTGACCTTGTCGCGCCCGCGCCGGACCAGTTCGCCCAGCACGGCCCCCAGAACCACGCCGGGGTTTTCCCGCACCGGAACACAGGAGGCGCAGGCATGCACCATCCTCAAGACCCGCAGCAGCACCTCCGAGACATCCACCCCCAGCAGGGCCGCCGGCACGAGCCCAAAGTAGGAGAGGGCCGAGTACCGCCCGCCGATGTCGGGGAAGTTGAGAAACGTCTGGCGAAAGCCTCGCTCCTGGGCGAGTTTCACTAACGGCGTGTTAGGATCGGTGATCGCCACGAAGTTTTCGCCCGCCCGGTCGCCCTTGAGCGCCTTGACCCTGGCGTAAAAATAGTCCCCAAAGGCGAGGGGTTCAGCGGTTGTCCCCGACTTGCTGGCGACGAGAAAGAGGGTGTCCGCGAGAGGCACCGCTCGTTCGATCTCCAGGATGGTGGTAGGGTCGGTGGTGTCAAGGACCGTCAGCGGCAGCCCGTTCCCGCCCGGCTCAAACGTGCGCTCAAAAACCAGCGGGGCCAGACTGCTGCCCCCCATGCCCATGTGCACCACATGGCGAACGCCTGCCGCCCTTACATCGGCGACGAAATCGCTGAGGTAGCTCAGGCTCTCCTCCATCTTTTCGGCTACGTGCAACCAGCCTAAGGCATTGCGGATCACCTCCTGGTCGGCCGGACCTGTCTTCCACAGGCTCGGGTCCTTGTGCCACAGACGGTCGCTCAAATGCTCCTCTTCCAGGCTGGCGATTCGTTCCTGGACAGCCGCTGTGTCACCATTCAGGTCGAGCACCTGGCGATCCAGCGGCTCTTTCAGAGCAGCGGCGCGCTTCACCTTCAGTGTGTCCATCAAGCGATCGTAGGAGACGGCAAACTTGTGTACCCCTTCGTCTTCCAACTGTTGGGTCACTGCATTCAGGTCAATCCCGACCTCGGGGAGACGCTGCAGTACCCGCTGGGCGGCCGGTAGACCTTCCTCGAGCCGGGGGGCGGGGTTGCCGTGATCGCGGTAGGCGTTCAGGGTCTCCAGGGGAAGGGTGTTGACTGTGTCCAGCCCGATCAGTGCCTCCACATACTTCACATCGCTGTAGGCCGGGTTCTTCGTACTGGTGCTGGCCCAAAGAAGTCGCTGGGCGCGCGCCCCGCGGGCGGCCAGCCCCCGGAACCGCTCGCCGGCAAAGAGTTCTTGGTAGATCTGGTACGCCACCCTGGCGCTGGCGATCGCCACCTGACCGTGGAGGCTAGCGGCGATCTCGCCCTTGCGGCCGCCGGTCTGGATCACCTTCTCTAGCTTGGGGTCAACCAGCACGTCGATCCGGCTGAGGAAGAAGCTCGCCACGGAGGCGACGCGATCGAGAGGCTTGCCCTGAGCCCCCCGGGCTTCCAGACCCGTGAGGTAGGCCTCGGCCACCTCGCGGTAGCGCGGCAGGCCGAAGAGGAGGGTCACGTTGACGTTGATGCCCTCGGCAGTGAGCTGCTGGATCGCCGGCAGCCCTTCGCGGGTAGCGGGTACCTTGATCATCACGTTGGGCCGGTCCAGCTCTGCCCAGAATCGCCGCGCTTCGGCGATGGTACCGGCGGTGTCGTGAGCGAGAGCGGGAGCGACCTCCAGACTGACGAAACCATGCTGGCCCTCCGTCCGCTCATACATCGGGCGGAAGAGATCGGCCGCCCGCTGCACGTCCTCCACCCCGAGTGCTTCGTAGATGTCGGCCTCCTTTTTGTTGTCCAACGCCAGCACCCGGACGGCCTGGTCGTAATCGTGGCTGCCGCTGATCGCCTTCTCCAGAATGGATGGATTGACGGTGACACCTCGTAGCCCATCCTCTTCGATAAGTTGCGCCAGTTCTCCGGTGACCAGCATCCCGCGGCGGATGGTATCCAACCAGATGCTCTGGCCAAAGGTTTGAAGCTTCAGCAAGGGATTCTCTTCCATAGGATCTACTCCTTCATTCCCTCATTTTCGAGTCAGGAACTCATCTGCATCAGTGATCTGGGCTACAATTTTCGCGGTCGCACCGCACGTATCGGTGCGACGGGTTGCGGTGGCGCGTCTCCCACCGCATAATACCTGTAGAGCCAGCGTTGGACTGCCTTCCAACGACGCGCCCGGGTCCATCCTGAGCACAGCGAAGGACCCGGACAGGGCTCTCGTCAGTGTACCTGTGATCTCGGCCGTGGGTGACTGATACTATCCCGCCGGCGCGGGCTCGAAAGCCTTCGCCAGTCGTACCGCCTCCCGGACCATCTGGTTGCTATACCCCCATTCGTTGTCGTACCAACTCATCACCTTGACGAGGTCCCCATCTACCACCTGGGTCATCCCCAAATCCACGATTGACGCCCGGGAATCTTGGATGATATCAGATGAGACGATCGGATCCTCCGAGACCCCCAGAATGTCCTTGTACCGTTCGCTGGCCGCTTCTTCTTTGAACACTCGATTTACCTCTTCCACGGTCGTTTTCCGCTCGGTCAGGAAGACGATGTCGGCGAGGGAGCCGACCGGAACGGGGCCGCGTACTGCCACCCCATCGAACCGGCCCGTGTACTGCGGAAGGGCTTTGCTCGTTGCAATGGCGGCGCCGGTTGACGTGGGGACAAAATTGGCGGCCCCTGCCCTTCCCCGTCGCATATGCTTGTTGGGCGCATCAACGAGCGTCTGCGAGGCAGTATACGCATGAATAGTGGTCAGGAGAGCCTTCTTCACGCCAATTCTCCGTCCCATAATTTCGACGACGGGCGTAATACAATTCGTGGTGCAGCTGGCACAGGATATGATCTGTGCTGTTCCTTCCTCGGGCCGGTTGACACCGTGGACCACGGTGGCGACATCTTCACTCTTCGTCGGAGCAGAGAGAATCACATTCTTCGCCCCGGCCTCGATATGTTTGGCCAGATCTTTTCGCCTGGTGAAAACACCGGTGCATTCAAACACAATGTCAACCCCCAGCGCGCCCCACGGTAGCTGAGCAGGATCTTTTTCACTGAATAGCTTGTACCGCTTGCCGTCGATGATTAAGTCATCGCCTTCGCTTGCCACCGTTTTCTCGTATCTACCGTAGACCGTGTCGTATTTGAGCAAGTAGGCGATATTCTCGGGTGGCACGATATCATTCGCTGCCACGAGCTCTAATTCAGGAGTATCGAGCATGATCTTCAATGCTGCCCTCCCGATTCTCCCTAACCCATTGATTGCAACCCTGGTCATGGTTTACCTCCTTCTGTGGGTTTGTTCTACTCCCGTGCTTGCCACTCTGAACGCAGTGAAGGGTCTCTGAAGGGCGCAGGAAGAAGCCTGCCACTGTCAGACCGGCAACGCCAGAGACAGACCCTTTCATAGTTGGTACCAGCAGAAACTGGGCCACAGGCAGGGAGGCAAGTTCTGAAAGGATTTCAACCGAGCCGCTGCGTCCCCGTTCCACTCCCCCGTCTCCTCGACCCGAACGTCCCGCTGGATTGACGGCTGCCAGAACGTCGAAGAGGCTTACTGCTTGGGGTGAGCGTCCCGTTGTTGCAGCGGCGGTCCCCAGCGGTTCTATGCCGTTGAATCGAGGACAGCCAGCCAGTCGAAATCGGTGAAGCTTTGAGGCGTGAGTGCGAAGGAGGTCGGGTTCTTCATACTGCCCGAGCGAGTCGGAAGAGCTGCGATTGCCGAGGTTGGAAGCCCTTTGTTTCGATATCTTACGGGAAAAACAGGGCAATGCTACCTCATTCAAGCGTGGGACAGCTTGCACACGAAGGTCTCTTTTTACGCCACCGAAGGGCTTTACAGGCAATTCACAGGCTGCGTTTTGGGTTCCGAAAACAGAACGGTAAGGTCTCGAGTCAGTTCAGGGAGGCGACCAGGGCCAGGCAGAGTGATACAACCCTACACGCGGGTGACCGGCAAAGGGACGTCGCCCCAACGCCGCGCGAACGACGAATGGGCGTGGTTCGGCGGGTTGCGAGACGGCCGTTCCCCGCCGGATGGCCAGGGTTCAGCCCTGCGCTGGCGGGCAGCAGAGGAAAGCGCTGAAATGCCAACGATTTCGCGCACCGCCCGCGGTCGGCTGGAACTCGTTGTTGGGCGGGGAGTCGGGGACGCAGGCGTTCAGAGATAGCAGCCTGCCATCGGTGAGGCCGTGGATACGTTGTGCCAGCGCAAACCTGGCAAGTTCCCCGAAGGCCGCACCGCGCCAGGCTTTGGATTGCTATTCTCGGCACCCCTCGACGCTTCCTCCTCTTGCTCTGGACGCGATGTCACTGCGTCACTTACTTGTCCGCGCGCCGGGTCTTCAGCTTCCACGCCAGGCAACCGAGCGGGCATGGGCTGATCTGCTCTCTCCCTCAATCCCCCAGCTCACGATTCGCTGGGGTCTGATGCGGAACATCTCAGGGTCAAAGCCCGGCATAATCTCGGTACCACCGGTTTCTAACACCGCGGCCACCCCGCGGATCTCGATCCCGCGGACCCTCCATGGATTGACCGATTGTATATCGTCGACCACAAATGCCACGCGGGGATTGCGAAGGACATCCCGGAACTTCTTACGCGTGGCAAAGGCGTGGCCGCCGATGTCGATCGTGTCCAAGTCCGGGTTGTACCGGAACCCGACGGGCACGACATGTGGCTGACCGTCCGGGCCGACCGTGGCGAGGCGACCCAGCCGTTGGTGCTCCAGATAGGTACGCTCGGCGGGCGTGAAGACGCTGCTTTTCCCATCTTGGGTGGCGGTTGACATTCCCATCGCTCCTATCGTCATTGGCGCCATGCACGGGTCAATCGGACTGCGCGCAACACACGATCCACATGGCGCACGCACGACCATACTACACCCACACCCCGAACGTCACGCGCCGTTCGGACAACTGTCTACCGAACTTTCGGACAGGTATCAGCCACTATTCTACCCCTGTTGCGATATGGAGATCATGCCGAGAGCTCCATTGCATCATTCACCCGGAAAACCGCTGTGCAGCGCGGGCACGCGCCTTAGCCATCTCTTCTGCGCGATTCTTCGGTGGTGCGTTCGTCTCAAGCGAGGCAAGCAGGTTCGTGGAGACTGCTGTTATCGCGTCAACGGCAGCAAGGAAGGCAGCCTCGTTGGCTTTCGATGGTTTGTCGAAGCCGCTAATCTTTCGCACGAACTGTAATGCGGCGGCGCGAATTTCTTCGTCGGTCACAGGCGGGTCGAAATTGAAGAGCGTCTTGATGTTTCGACACATAAGCATCCCCTTGATTTTTCAGAGCCACGGCTCGAATCAGCTTTCTCATGTGAATTGTCCTTGGCAACGCGGAATCAGGAGTGCGTGACAGTCGGTGACTCGGTCAATCGTGAGGCCGTGCCTGCAGCGCCCTGGCATGTCGTGTCTAGAGCACCGGTCACGTCATCCCGCGGGGGGAGGGCAAAGACTTCCGAAGTCTTGTTCGCAGCCGGTGCTCGCCTCTGTCACCGTCGTCGGAGCGCACTGTGGGCCAGCACGGTCCCTCCCAGACTTCGGAAGTCTGAGTCCTTGACCGGCGCTCTAGGTCAGCCTGGCAGTTGCCTGGATCAAATCGATGAGCGGTGTTGGGTAAACGCCGAACCATATGAGGAAGAGTAACAGTACGGCCAAAACCAGACTTGAGGCCAGTGGCAGTGACGGTGCCGCCAGTCCTTCCTCCTCCACCGGTGG
>DOUV01000537.1:0-527 GCA_003520455.1 Chloroflexota bacterium
CAGGATGGCGACGACCACACCCAGGACGATGCTGGTCCAGACCGCCCCGCCGTGGGTGCCAAAGCCCAGCGCAACCGGCGCGACCACCGCCAGCAGGCCGAGCATGATCGCCGCGGCGTACTCCCAGGCACCCTCGTCCCTCGCCAGTGCCTTGCAGGCCGAGACCAGGACTACCGCCAGCCCGAGAACGCCGTTGCTCCAGAGGGCCGCCGCGTGGTCGCTGTATCCCAGAATGGAGGGCGCAAGGATGAGGATCAGGCCCAGAATACCGGTGACCCAATACATCGTACTCACCGCCTTCCTGGACAGCCGTGGTGCTCAGGGGCACCCCTGACCGTGCAGTCGAACGTCTGCCAATGTGATTGGGTATGACCAGCATAGCGCCTGCGTGGGGTCGGTACAACCGCTATTCGGACCGCGGCGGCACAGGCTGTTTGGCGCCCTGGCCCGCGCGTGGTGGCGAGTCGCCACCCTGGCGAGGGAAGTTGCCCGCTCCGCAGGACAGGCGTAGGCCATTTGGCCCGTCT
>DOUV01000537.1:535-2707 GCA_003520455.1 Chloroflexota bacterium
CAGGCCAAGTAGCGCTGGCAGGGCGTCCCTGAGATGGGCCAGAATATGGGTGGAAAGGAGGCAAAGCATGCGAGACTTGCGGATCACACCCGTCGGCTGGTCGTTGAGCGCACTCCTGCTCGTGACCTACGTGTTGTGCGTGCTCTGGGACCTGCTCTTCCCGGGGTGGGCGATGTACCGGGCCTGGCAGGTGCTCTTCCCGGGCTTCAGCTGGAGCCTCGGCGGCTTCCTGATCGGCCTGATCGAGACGGTGGTCTACGGCTTCTACGCCGCCGTGGTCTTCGTCCCGGTCTACAACTACCTGAGCCGCCGAGAGCTCGAGGCGACAGGCACGGCGCCACCGGCGCTGGCTCCGAGGGAGCAGCACTGATCGGAACGGCCGGGGGCACGCCTGCAACAGACACCGCCCCCGGCCCTGGTGCGGCGGACTGAGCCGCACCTGGACTATACCAGGAGAGAGACCTATGAACTGCTACACCTGCATCAAGGAAGGCGTGACCATGGACGCGGTCGCCGTCTGTGCGATCTGCGGGATGGGCTTGTGCCTGGACCATGCGATCGAGCGCGAGATCCCACTCGTGCAGCGCGTCTCCGGCTGGGCGAGCCAGTCAACGATGCATATCCTCTGCGAGCGGTGCTCGAAGGTGTTGGGCCTGACCGGCTGATTCGGGCGCAAGGCAATGCCGATCTGGCACCTCACGCCCGACGCCCCACGCCGCAACCCTGGCCGATGGGACCCCGGTGGTCGTCAAGGTGCAGCAACTGGGGGTCGAGACCGTCGTGGAGCAGGACCTGGCGGTGCTGGTGCTGCTCTCGACCCAGGCGAGCTTCCTTGCCGGCGTGGGGTATCTCGTGCTCTACAACCTGGTCTTCATCACGCCGCTGGTCGTGGTCCTGGCGCTCGTCAGCAGCCCGCCGCTCTACCGGCGGATGGCACGCTGGCAACCCCACCAGCGCACGAGCCTCAAGTTGGGGACGGGGGTCGCGGCGATTGCCGTTGGCCTGTTGACGCTCCTGGTCGTGTAGGCCGGCCGGCATCGGCGATGGTGCTTTCTACGGAGCGGGCAGGAGACCGGCTGAGCGCGGCGACGGTGGATACCGTGGCTGTCGGAAGATTGAGAGAGGTCCAAGGCAATGTCTCCAGAGCTGATTCGCGCCCTGCTCCCGCTGATTCCGCTCTTCCCCGCGGTGGCGTTCGTCGTCATCATCCTCGCCCGTCCCGTCCGCGACAACAAGCCGGTCGCCTCGGGCCTGGCCATTTTGGCGGTCGCAAGTGCCACCGCTATTGCCTGGACGGTTGTTTTCGCGACCGTGGGCACGGATCTCAGCGTCCGCCCGATCATCCTCACGATTCCCTGGATCCCCACCGGGACCACCATCGAGGGGCTGGGCGCTCAACTCGACCCCGACTTCCAGCTGATGACGTTCGCGGCACCCTACTTCCGCCGCTTTTGGTTACGGCAGCGGTCACCGGACCGCGTGGCCAGGCGGCTGGCGCAGGGAGTGCTGGACCTGGTTGACCTGGGACCGGAGCTGCCCCAGGCTCTGCGGCGGCTGGCGGCCCAACTCGAACGGGGCGAGATCACAGTGACGTCCCGTCACGAGGGCCTGGGCGAGGCCCTGGCCACGCTGAACCGCGCCGCGAACCGCCTGGCGATGAGTATCCTCACCGCCGCGCTGATCATCGGCCTGGCGCTCCTGATGCTGGTCTACCACCCACCGGGCTGGGAAACCTGGGGCGGCTGGTTCTTCGGCCTGGCTTTCCTGCTCGCTGTCGCCCTGGGACTCTGGCTCCTGTGGTCCATCTGGCACGCGAGGTAGCGAGCTGAATGTCTTCTGCCCTCCGGTCGGTTAGGCCGCAACGAGTGAAGGGCCCGCTTGAGACCCGTGCCGGCTTGACGGCTGCAGCGTCTCCTCGACGCCCGCGCGCTGGTTGGCCAGGCGGGCCCACACAAAGAGCAAGTCGCTCAAGCGGTTGAGATAGACAATGACCTGGGGGGTGATCGCCTCCTGGCTTGCCAGCCCCACGACGCGTCGCTCGGCGCGGCGGCAGACGGCGCGGGCAAAGTGGAGCTGGGCCGCGACCGGCGTGCCGCCGGGGAGGATGAAGCTCCGCAGCGGCTCAAGTTCCGCCTCCGCCGCATCGATCCACCGTTCCAACCGCGTCACGTC